>JAKVKZ010000017.1 GCA_022484565.1 Muribaculaceae bacterium | reverse complement strand
TATTTCGCCGCTCCTGTTAATAATAAATGTGGTAGGCAAAACAGTGACATTATAAGTCCGAAGCACATTCGAGTCGGTGCCATTAGGATCAAAAACCGTTATCCACGGCATGTTTGCTGCCGACTGACGCCATTGGAACTCGTCGTCATCGTAACCGATTTGAAAGATATTGAATCCGGCTGCATGATGCTTGCGAAACACGTCAGCAAGCACTTTATTGAAGACAGGAGAGAATTTGGCAGTGTAGGCAGTGAAATTCAGCAGGATCACATCCCCTTTCGAGGTTACCTGCTGCAAGTCCTGGTCAACGCCATTCTTGTCCTGCAATTTTATGTCGATTATCTTTGTCTCGGAAACCATCATGGTGTCGTTCTTATCCATAGCCGCACGACGGCGCTGCTGCCCCTGGAGAAGTACCTTTACCAAATATGCTGTACGCGGGTCGTTAGGCTTGAAGGTGTTGTAGGCATTGGCAACTGCACCGATTATTTTCAGGTCGTTATCGTCAACGGCATCATAAAGAGGGCGATTGCCTATATACTTATTAATAATGTAATAAGCCACAATTCCGCTCGGGTCAGCAAGGATTTCATTCACAAGCTGCGACTTCCATTGCGCAATGGCTGCATCCTGCTGGGCTGCAGGTAAAAGCAGAATCTGCTGGGCACGCTTGTCAATCTTCATCATCTGCTCGGCATGCTTGCTGCCGCTGATGGTGTAGGCCGTAGCGAAATTCTTCACTTCCGTGTTGATTTTTAGATTGTCGATACTGTCGATTGGGAAATAAATTGATTGTCCCGCATGAGTGATTCGATAGACCTCAGGATATTGGGGTGCAGGCTCGGAGAAACTGAAATCTCCATTACTCCCGACCTCAATGGTGTCAACTGCAAACCATTGTCCGTCGGTTGCTGATTCAAGCACCAGCGAAGTAGTGTCAGTAGCACCCTTGATGTTACCTGTAACTTTGAAATGAGCACCGCCACACGATGTTAACGCAGCAGTGATAATAGCTAATATGAAAATGTATTTCTTCATAATGTTGTAAAAAAGAGCTTTTTCTGAAAAACGCTGTAAAGGTAGCTGAAAAAGGGCAAAAAAGCAAATATGCTCCACTCTTTAACGGGTGAAGCATATTTATTTTCGCTTAGCTAAACGTAACTATGAATACCTATTCGCCTAATGCATTAAAAAGCGATAGGCTGGATAATCACACGAATTACTATTTAACTTTGTCAGCGAGTTCTGCGCCAGCTTTGAACTTAACAACGTTCTTAGCAGGGATTTCAATTTTAGCTTTTGTGCGAAGATTGATACCCGTACGAGCACTCTTGTGAACGATTTGGAATGTACCGAAGCCGATTAAGGCAACTTTGTCCTTTTTCTCAAGTGCGCCTGCAATTGCATTGATAGTTGCATCTAATGCTTTTTTTGCATCAACTTTTGTTAACTCTGCCTCAGCGGCGATTGCATTAACTAACTCTGTCTTGTTCATAATAAAATGTATTAATTTAGATTTTATGGTATATTTTCGCACAAATATATAATATTCAATGCTTAAAACAAAAACTTTTTAAAAAAAAATTGATTTTTAACGCAAAAAAGTGCTTAATAACATGATTTTCTTTATTTCATGGCTTATTTTCCTTAATTTTGCGGTGTTTTTTATGCCGAAAAAGGCTAAATTTTAATCAATAAAGAATCAGAGCGAAAAATGAATAATTCAAGCGGCTCATTTATGGGGTCGATGCCAGCAGTAACAAAGAATTTGCTTTTCATCAATGCCATCATCTGGCTTGGTTCGATGGTTCTCAAGCAAAATGCCATCGACATCACCTCTTATCTCGGTTTGCACTATTGGGGCGCATCGAAATTCAATCCTGCCCAATTAATAACTTACATGTTTCTGCACGACACAAGCAGCTGGAACAACGGGTTCATGCACATCTTCTTCAATATGTTCTCCCTTTGGATGTTCGGCTGCGTGATTGAACGTGTGGTAGGTGCAAAAAAATATCTGTTCTATTATATTTCATGCGGACTTGGTGCAGCGTTAGCTCAGGAGATTGTATGGACAATTACCTGGCAAAGCCAACTTGCATTCGCCAATTCCGAGGGCTTTGTGGTGATGAAAGGTGCCCAGGCTGTACAATACGCCATTCAGACCAACCAACTTGAGCCTTTCCTCAACCAAATGGTGACGATAGGAGCTTCAGGCGCAGTGTTTGGAATTCTTTTGGCCTTCGGTATGCTGTTCCCGAATGTGCCTCTTTATCTTTTCTTCATTCCTATTCCCATTAAAGCTAAATGGATGGTTATCGGCTATGGAGCGATTGAACTGTTCTTCGGTGTAAGCGGTTCAATCGACAATGTTGCGCACTTCGCGCACCTTGGAGGCATGATTATCGGCATCTTCATCATTTTATATTGGAAAAAGAAAGGAGTGATAGGTGGCGGCGGAGTTTATTGATAAAGTAAAGGCTCAATTTTCATCAGCATCAGTGCTGATGCGCTTCATCTATGTCAACATAGGTGTGTTTATTCTGCTGCGCATCGCTGCCGTCGTGCTGAAAATGTTCAATCTGGACATCAATGTAGTGCTCGATTACGTGAGCATGCCGTCGGTTCTCTCAATATTGGCTATAAGGCCATGGACTGCGATAACATACATGTTTGCCCACTACGACGTGTGGCACATATTATTCAATATGCTGTGGTTCTATTGGTTCGGCAAAATGTTCCTCGATGTGTTTTCTCCACGCAAGTTCTTCGGGCTGTATATATTAGGAGGACTTGGCGGAGCAGCGCTATATCTAATTTGCTACAATATTCTGCCATTTTTTGAAACACATCCGGCAATGCTGATAGGCGCTTCTGCCTCGATTATAGCGATTGTTGTAGCCACAGCAATGAAATCGCCGCAACGCAGAATCACATTGTTCCCGTTCGGCTCATTCTCATTGAAATGGATAGCCATCATCACAATAGCAATCGACTTGCTCAGCGTGGGCGGAGACAATGCCGGCGGACATATAGCACACCTCGGTGGAGGTTTAATAGGCTTATGGTTCGGCTATGCCGACAGGCGTGGACGCGACATTACCGCATGGTTCAGCATAGTTTACGAATCAATCAAAAGCATGTTCAAGCCCAAAGTGAAAATTGAGGCGGGCAAACGAAACAGAAAATACCACTACGCTCCTTCGCAAAGCACTCCGACGGCAGCCGATGAAGGAATGAATGCGAAAGATATGGACGACCTTGATGCCATCCTCGACAAGATAAAGCAAAGCGGTTACGGTTCGCTAAGCGATGCCGAGAGAAAACGGCTGTTCAAGGTTAGCGGAAAGAAAAATTGATAAGGAATTATGAAGGAAACTGGCAAAAAAGTATTGAAAATATTGAGAATTGTTTTTATCGTCTTTACGGCGATAATAGCTTTTTCAATGCTTCTGTCGGCGTACGCAGGCCGAGTCAATCCAGTAGAAAGTGCCCGCCCCGCCCTGCTTGGCATGTGCTTTCCTATTCTGTTGACACTGTGCGGAATTTGCCTGATTACATGGCTTTGCCTGCGCCAATGGAAAATAGCAATAATTCCTTTGGCAGGCATGATTTTGAGCGCGGGACCGATTCTTATTTTCTCGCCTGTCAACATAGGTTCTCACACTCTAAGCGACGATGAAAAGCCTCGCTCATTCACTTTATTGCAGTATAACGTTATGAATTTCGAGGATATCGATGGCCTTCAATGCGATGACAACCGCACAATGCGCTATATCCTGAACACTGACGCTGACATGGTGAACATGCAGGAATGTTCAGCGCTTGAACCATTCCAACAGATGCCATGGCTGAAACCGATACTGGATGAAGTGAAAAAGAAATATGTGTATCGCGACACCCTTTTCCACGACAATATCCTGATGAGCAAATACCCGTTTACCGTAGTAACCGACAGCATTCTTAGCCACAGTTACAAAAATGGCAACTATGCGGGATGCACAATTTATAAAGTTAATGTACGTGGAAAGCAGTTGATGATTGTCAACGTCCATTTGCAGTCGATAGGACTTACCGAAGAAGACAAGAAACTTTACCACGAGCTGACCGAATTGAAGAAACTCGACACCTACGAGGATTTGCACGATGTGAAAGCCACACTGCTGACCAAACTCTCACTTGCATTCAAGCGCAGGGCTGGCGAAGCAAGAATGATTCGCGACTATATCGACACTTGCAAAGTGAAAAATTTGATTATAAGCGGTGACTTCAACGATACGCCTGACTCCTACTCCTATCGAGTTCTTCGCGGCAACGACATGAACGATGCCTATTCGGATTGCGCTTTCGGACCGACCATCACCTATCATGCCAACAGATTCTATTTCAGAATCGACCAAGTGATGTACCGCGGAGATTTGAAGGCTGTGAAAATAAAGCGCGAACATGGCGGAGCTTCCGACCATTATCCGCTGCTTACTACATTCGTATGGAATAAATAATCTATTAATTATATATCTTATGCATAAATTATTATTAACTCTATCAGCCGTGTGTGCAGTGACACTGCTCGCTAACGGCGCTAAAACGATGAACAAGACAAGTCAAAACCCGTTCTTGGCTCCTTACACGACCAAGTACGAGATTCCACCATTCCAAAAAATCCATTATGCTGACTACATTCCTGCCCTAAAGGAAGGAATCGCAGCACATAAAGCTGAAATTGATGCTATTGTCAACAATCCGGCAGCTCCGACATTCGACAACACAATCCTTGCCCTCGACTGCAGCGGAAAACAGCTTAACAAAGTTGCCATCATAATCTATGCGCTCAGCGAGAGTGACAACACTCCTGAAATGAACGCAATTACAAAAGAAGCATTCCCAATGCTTTCAAGCGACGCTGATGCCATAAGTATGAACGAAGGCCTTTTCAAACGCATCAAGGCTGTGTACGACAACCAATCAGGACTTAACACGGCGCAAAAACGTCTTGTTGACAAATTCTATAAGAGTTTTGTCCGCAACGGTGCGCTCCTCAATCCGGCCCAGAAAGAGACTTTGAAAAGCATCAATCTGAAACTTTCCGACCTTGAGCTTTCATTCTCCAACAATGTGCTCGACGACACAAACAATTGGAAGCTCGTCGTTGACAATAAAGATGAACTTGCAGGACTTCCTCAAAGTGCCATCGACAATGCAGCAGCCGAAGCAAAATCAGCCGGAATGGAAGGCAAATGGGTGTTCACACTTCATGCTCCAAGCCGCCTTGCCGTTCTCACTTATGCCGACAACCGCGGACTTCGTGAAAGAATGTACGAAGGCTACATGAACCTTGCAAGCAAGGGTGACAAATACGACAACTCAAAAAACATCAACGATATTCTCACACTCCGCACACAGAAGGCACAACTTCTCGGATTCGATTCATTCGCTGATTATCAGCTCGACAACGTAATGGCAAAAACCGTCAAGAATGCCGAAAACCTTCTGTATCAAATCTGGAATCCAGCCATAGCAAAAGTTAAGGAAGAAGTGGCTGATATGCAGAAATACGCTGACGCACATGGAGGCAATTTCAAGATTGCCCCTTGGGATTATTACTACTATGCCGACAAGGTGAAGAAAGAGAAATTCGATGTTAACGACGATGTGCTCCGCCCATATTTCAAACTTGAAAACGTACGCGCAGGCATTTTCTATATGGCCAACAAGCTATATGGCATCACTTTCACTGAAATGCCGAATGCTCCGAAATATAATCCTGAAGTAACAGTGTATGACGTAAAGGATGCTCAAGGCAAACACATTGCCGTGTACATGACCGACTATTATCCACGTCCAACAAAAGTGCAGGGCGCATGGATGAGCGAAATGAAGCCTGCCTCAAACATCAACGGCAAGGAAGAACGCCCAATTATTTTCAATGTCGCCAATCTGACAAAACCGACTAAAGAAATGCCTTCATTACTCACAATTGATGAGGTTCAGACTATGTTCCATGAATTTGGCCACGCTTTGCAGGGAATGTTGACAAAGGCTACTTATTATGGACAGGAAGGCACTAACGTTGACCGCGATTTCGTTGAATTCCCGTCACAGATGGATGAGCATTGGGCAACAGAACCTGAACTGCTCAAGATTTATGCTAAGCATTACAAAACAGGTGAAGTTATTCCCGACAGCCTCATTCAGAAAATTCAGAAATCCATGACTTTCAATCAGGGATTCATCACTACTGAACTTGTGGGTGCGGCACTCCTCGACCTTGAATGGCACAAAGTAAACTATTGCAAGGACATCAACGTGAAAGCATTTGAGAAATCAGTTGCCAACCGCCTCAACTTGCCTAAAGAAATACAGTTCCGCTATCGCAGCCCTTACTTCAAGCACATCTTCGGCAGCGACCAATATGCATCAGGCTACTACACATATCTGTGGGCACAAGTTCTTGATTGCGATGGTTTTGAACTCTTCAAGGAAAAAGGCATATTCAATCACGACGTGGCAAAGGCATATCTTGAAAACGTGCTCGAACAAGGCGACGGTCAAGACCCGATGGTTCTCTATAAGAACTTCCGTGGACATACTCCTTCAACCGACGCGCTCCTGAAAATGCGTGGTCTGAAATAATATTCAACCATAGGCCAACATTAAGGGCGAACCTCATTCAGGTCCGCCCTTAATTTATATTTATATCTCTTATTTCTTCTTCTTGTGGGCTATCATATATTGGGCAATCTGCACAGCATTAAGGGCAGCACCCTTTTTGATTTGGTCACCTACAAGCCAGAAGCTAAGTCCATTTGGATTTGCCAAGTCCTTGCGGATACGACCAACATAGACGGGGTCCTGATTGGCCACAAAGAGAGGCATAGGATATTGCTTATCAGCAGGATTATCACAAAGCACCACGCCCTCGGCAGTTTTGAATGCATTGCGGGCCTCATCAGGCGAAATAGGACGTTCAGTCTCAATCCACACAGCTTCACTGTGGGCACGGAGAACAGGAACACGCACACACATCGCGCTGACACAAATTTCAGGCTCATGCATGATTTTCCGCGTCTCATTGAACATCTTCATCTCCTCTTTCGTGTAACCGTTATCCTGGAACACGTCGATATGAGGAATCACATTATATGCAAGCTGATATGCGAATTTCTCAACTGTCGGCTTTTTGCCTTCAGCGATTTCAGCATATTGCGTGATTAGCTCTTTCATTGCCTGTGCACCCGCACCGCTGGCAGCCTGATATGTGGCTACGTGTACACGCTTGATTTTGGAAATATCATTTAGCGGCTTCAGAATCACCACCATCTGAATGGTAGTGCAATTCGGATTGGCAATAATGTGCCGTGGAGCATTGAATGCATCGTCGCCATTCACCTCTGGAACGACAAGGGGCACATCGCTATCCATACGGAAAGCGCTGCTGTTGTCAATCATTGTGGTGCCGAATTTGGTGATTGTCTCAGCAAATTCCTTGGAAGTTCCAGCACCGGCAGAAGTGAACGCAATGTCAACGCCCTCAAAATCATCGTTGTGCTTTAGCTCCTTGACCACATAATCTTTACCACGGAATGTGTAACTGCGTCCGGCACTGCGTTTAGAGCCGAAAAGCAATAAATCTGTTACCGGAAAGTTCTGTTCATCCAGAACACGTAAAAACTCTTGACCAACGGCGCCACTGGCACCAACAATCGCTACTTTCATGTTGCTATATTTTTATCGTAATCAATAATAAAACGTTAACAATTTCTTGATTTTGGGTGCAAAGTTACACAATTTCCATAAATTGCATAATAATTCAGCGAATAAAAGCCTTATTATTTTATAAGGCGGTGAACTATTCGGGTAGCTCCTATGCCGCCAATACCTATATATTTATATAATAATGGATATAGCCAACGCATTGTGCCGTCGGCTCTGACACGTGAATATGTTGATTTATAAAGTTCCTCGGCACTTTCCCGATTACCCTCATAGGCAAACAATCCCGCAAGATTGATGCGCTTGAATTCTATCAATTTCAGCAGCCGCTCCTTGTCGGCAGTGTCGCTGTCGCGGATATCTGCCTCGGCAACGTCAATGGCCTGCATGATTTTTTGGCCATTCGATGAGAAATTTGCGCCGGTAATCGACTGCAACGAACGGAATGCATGAACAGGCACACAATCCTGCACGAATGCCACACGGGGTTTCTGAATCATTATGCGCACGCCCAATTCCCAATCGTTCCAGCGTGGCAGCGATTCGTTCCATCCCCCAGCCTTTTCGACGAGCGATTTGCGGGCAGCATACAGTTGAGTGGCCAATATGGAATGCAGAATGTGATTGGCGGCAAGGTCGGTCGTCGCAAATGGCAAGCGACGCTTTATGCCGTTGGCATCCGTCATGTCAGCACGGACGCACACCAAATCCACGTTATTGTCATTGTTTTCAATTGTCGTGGCATACTTCTCAATCAATTCCTCATCCATCACGTCATCGCTGTCGAAGAACATTATCCATTCCGTATCGGCATATTTCATGCCGCAGTTGCGGGCTGCCGAAGCATGGGGCTTTTCTTCTTGGGCCACAGTGATGCGGAAATCATGCGACTCGTTCTCAGCCTTGAACTTATTGAGCACATCAAGTGTGGCATCGGAAGAATTGTTGTCGATAAGAATCAGATGAATTGAGCGATGCTTTTGGGCAAGCACACAATTCAGCGTCCGCTCAACAATTGTGGCGCGATTGAAAACTGGAATTATGACTGAAATATCCATCATGCTCAACTAAAATTGTGTAAAAATATAAAATATTGGCGAGATGTGCTTGAAAAGTGCCTGAATTAATTTACTTTTGTTGGTATAGAACGAGAAGAATCATGAAGATATTATTCGTCGGCGACGGCAGCAATTATCACATCACCTTGGCTCAAGCACTCCGTGAAATGGGCCATACTGCTGTGGTGGCCTCCAATGGAGGCGGCTGGATGCGCACTGACAGCGATATTTATCTTGGGCGCAAGCCAGGCACGGCTGGAGGTATTAAATATCTCTTCGACATCATTGCATCTCTGCCTAAAATGCGGGGATTCGATGTTGTGCAACTGATGTCAACCACATTTCTCGGACTTAGGCTTGGCAAACTGCGGTTAATCTTCGATTACCTTAAAAGGGAGAACGGCAGAATATTTCTTTCGGCTGTTGGCAGCGACTACAATTATGTGAAAGCTTGCTACGATAAGAAGTTGTTTAGATATTCTGACTATTTCATCGGCGACAAGCCGTCACCCTACGCACTTTCTCCCGAAAGTGCCGGCGATGAGCGTTGGCTTGGAGACACTATGAGGCAGTATGCCTCAAAAATTGTGAATGGTGTCGACGGAATTGTGGCCAGCCTATACGAATATTACGCCGCTTATGAAAATGTAGCTCCCGGAAAATTGGCTTACGGCGGCATTCCAATCAACACAAAAGCACTTATCCCCCACTATATTGAAAGCACGCCCGACAAAGTAAGATTCTTTATCGGTGTGCAGCGCCAGCGCAATGCCCTTAAAGGCACCGACCGGTTGCTTGCGGCATTGCAGCGGGTACATGACCGTTTCCCCGATGAATGTGACATGACCGTTGTGGAAAATCTGCCTTACGAGGAATATGTGAAGAAAATGCTGAGTTCACACGTTATTCTCGACCAACTTTACAGCTACACACCTGCTACCAATGCGCTGATAGCCATGGCGCAGGGAATTGTGGCAGTAAGCGGGGCTGAGCCTGAATATTATGATTTCATAGGTGAAAAGGAGTTGCATCCCATAATAAATGTAACGCCTGCTGACGAAGGCGACATCGACAAGAAGCTCGAATGGATTATCCGCAACAAGAGCCGTCTGCCTGAGCTGTCGCATCAAAGCCGTGAATTTGTAATCCGCCACAACGACAGCCGGCTTGTGGCTCAGCGGAATCTTGATTTCTGGAATAAAACTGCAACCGAACCATGACTTTGGAAATTCTGATATGCACAATCGACGACGGAATTTGCCGTGTCGGGCAGATGCTTCTCGAAAAAAGCACCGGCATTGGTTATGTCGTGTCGTGGCAACAGACTGAGAAATGCTCCATCAAGGAAATCCCTGAAGAGTTACGACGCGACGACGTGAAAATTGTCACTTTACGGGGAAAGGGATTGAGCCGGAACAGAAACAATGCCATTCAGGCAGCCACAGCCGACATCTGCATGATAGCCGACGATGACATAAGATACACCCCCGCCAACATCAATCAGGTAATTGAAACCTACAAGAACCATCCCGACTTGGATGTGGCCACATTCAAATATCATTCTCCAAGCAGCAATAAGTTCTATCCCGATCATTCATTCAATCTGAAGGACGAAGTAAAAAACTATTACGTCACTTCTTTCGAGATTACCTTCAAAAGGGAATCTATTCAGGGTAAAATCAAATTCAATGAACTTTTCGGACTTGGAGCGCCAGTGCTGGGTGCCGGAGAAGAATCTGTGTTCATTTTCGATGTGCTGAAGGCAGGTCTGAACTGCCAATTTTTCCCTTACGTGATAGCCGAGCATCCCGGACTGACCACAACCGACCGAACAGCATCAAAGTCTGGAGTTCTGATGGCACGCGGAGCCTATATGTCAATCCGTTATCCGCTTGCAATATGCATTGCAAGGGCAATTGCCATTTCACTAAAATTGAGGAAGAAGCATTCCATGAGTTTCATGCACGCTCTGCGCTACACTCTAAAGGGAATCAGCTACGGAAGAAAGCACATCAAAAAATAAGGAGAATCACCACACTTTCCATTCATTGAAATCCACACCGAGGCATTTGCCTTTAGGCATGCGCCAATACATGTACATTCCGGGGTTTGAACTCATCGTGCCGACAAATAATTCTGAACGGCTCATAATTTCAATCATCGCAAAAAGTTTCACGATGTTGTATCTTTTGATGCCTGCATCAAGGGCCGACAACTGCTTAAGGCTGTAGCCATGCTCATCACGTCCCGCCAAAGTAAAGAATTTGTAATCAGAGTATTTTTCGCGCAACTCATCCATCACTGAATAATCATCTGTCATTACGAAGACATTTCTAACTTCCGGGCTATTATTTTTGATTAGCTCCATGTAGCGGTCAACTTCCACGAATTCCGCCTCAATATTTTTGTCGCCACGGCGTATATGCGCACTGGCATACGGACCGGCAATATCAACCTCAGCCATAAGTTTCTCTATTTCCTTTCGCGTCGGCTCATTGTACCGCCAAATCATGGCGCTAAGTTCACGGCAGCAATCGGCAAGATTGCCTTTCAGCGCAAGTTCAGGCACTTGATATGTATCATCCACTGCCATTCCTCGGGCATCATTGAACAAATCGCAGGTAAGGTAATCAATCTTACGTTGCTTCATATAGACGTTGAAAACCTTTTCAGCCATTTTCTGCACTGCACCATGCACCTCACGGCGATGGAAACGGGTGTTGAAATAATCATTTAGCCAAAAGTCACGTTCACGGCAGAACGGCAGGAAAAACTCGTTCCATCCCCCACCGCCGGAGAAATTGGCATGACGGGAGTACAAATCGAACCTGATTCCGTGCAGCAGGCAATAGAGCATGACAATCACCATATTGTTATATTCAGAAAAGAAACCGGCATCGCCGCCTATTCTGAACAACAAATTCTTATTGAACTGCTCATTAATCCGCCTGTATTTATCAATATCTGCCATGATAAAAAATATAAGCAAAAATAAGCAATTCTGCTGACCTGCCAAAATTCATGCTATATTCCGTCAATATAATTGGCTGGGCAATTGTTGCCTCTAAAATATTTGTCGTAACTTTGCCGTTATTAAGTAAGAAATCAAACGTAATAGTTATGGCATCAAAACTTTGGGAAAAATCCGTTCAGGTAAATCACGATGTTGACACTTACACTGTCGGCAAGGACCGCGAAATGGACATGTATCTGGCACGTTACGACGTTCTCGGTTCGCTGGCTCACATCACCATGCTTGAAAGCATCAATCTGCTCACCGCTGAAGAATTGGCTACGCTGACTGACGCACTGCGCGAAATTTACAGCGAGATAGAACATGGAAAATTCAAGATTGAGGATGGAATTGAGGACGTTCATTCCCAAGTGGAACTGATGCTTACAAGGCGACTTGGCGACACTGGCAAGAAAATTCATTCCGGGCGGTCGAGAAACGACCAAGTGCTCGTCGATCTGCGCCTTTACATCCGAAGTGAGATAGAAGAAGTGGTGAATGTCATGACTGTGCTGTTCAAGACTCTTATTTCCCAGTCGGAACGCTACAAGAACGTGCTGATGCCGGGCTACACGCATCTGCAGGTGGCAATGCCGTCATCGTTTGGACTATGGTTCGGAGCTTATGCCGAATCGCTTGCCGACGACCTCACTGTGCTTCGTGCAGCTTACGAAATTACCGACCGCAACCCGCTCGGATCAGCTGCTGGCTACGGCTCCTCGTTCCCGCTCAACCGCACAATGACTACAAAGTTGCTCGGCTTTGCCTCACTCGACTATAATGTGGTGTATGCGCAAATGGGACGTGGAAAGACTGAACGCATTGTGGCAAACGCCATAGCAAACATTGCTGCGACAATAGCAAAACTGGCATTCGACTCTTGCATGTTCAGCTCCCAGAATTTCGGGTTTATAAAACTCGCCGACGAGTTCACCACAGGCTCTTCAATCATGCCTCACAAGAAGAATCCCGACGTGTTTGAACTGACTCGGGCCAAATGCAACAAACTGCAATCGTTGCCTTATCAAATCACGCTGATAACCAACAATCTGCCTTCAGGATATTTCCGCGACCTGCAACTGATAAAGGAATCGTTCCTGCCATCGTTCGACGAGCTGAAGGACATACTCGTCATGACTAATGCCATGATGAGCCAAATCAAAGTGAATGAGCACATTCTCGACGATAGCCGTTACGACCCGATGTTCTCTGTCGAGGAAGTCAACCGGCTCGCAAGCGACGGAATGCCTTTCCGCGACGCCTACAAGAAAGTTGGACTTGAAATAGAAGCAGGCCAATTCAAGGCCAGAAAAGAAGTGCATCACACCCACGAAGGGTCTATCGGCAATCTTTGCAACGGTCAAATCGAAAATCTCTACCGCTCAACATTGGAAAAATTCGATTTCAACACATATCACACCGCATTCGCTAAGCTACTTGGCCGCGAAAACGGATAAAACAGCTACAAAATGGAATACAAGAAAATTTATACCCCCGACCCAGACCGCTACGACGGACGGATGACATACCGCCGATGCGGAAACTCAGGCATAACGCTATCGGAAATTTCATTAGGATTCTGGTGGAATTTCGGCGGAATAAACGTTTATCAGGACTCCTTGGCGAAAATGACTTACGCTTTCGACCACGGCGTAACTGTTTACGACCTCGCCAATAACTATGGACCTCCATTCGGCAGTGCTGAAGAAACCTTCGGACGTATGTACTCTGAGAATTTCACTGCACACCGCCACGAAATGATAATCACCACCAAAGCCGGTTATGAAATGTGGGAAGGCCCTTACGGACGTGGCTCTTCAAGGAAAATGCTCATGACAAGTCTTGATGAATCGCTGAAAAGGATGAAGCTCGACTATGTTGACATTTTCTACACACACCGTTACGACTCCACAACGCCTGTTGAGGAGACAATGCAGGCACTCATCGACATTGTGCACAGCGGAAAGGCCCTTTATGTTGGGTTGTCAAATTACCCTGCCGAAGTCCTCACGCAATGCATCGCACTATTGCGCGAGCAGCATGTGAATCCGCTAATCTATCAGGGAAAATATAATCTGCTTGTGCGCGACTTGGAAAATACCCACCGTGCCATATTCAATAAGGAGAAAATCGGTTTCACTGCATTTTCGCCGATAGCGCAGGGCATGCTGTCGAATAAATATCTCAACGGCATTCCCGCCGACTCACGCGCAGCACTCGGGCGTCATCTCAATCCGGAGAGCATCACGCCTGAAATCGTGGAAAAGCTTAATAAGTTGAACACCATGGCAATGAAGCGCGGACAATCGCTCGCGCAGATGGCCATCGCATGGCTATTGAGCAAACCACGTGTCACATCAGTGATAATCGGGCCTCGCACTGTGGAGCAACTCGCCGACAGCCTGAAAGCCACCGAAAACAAATCGTTCACCACAAAAGAAATTGCCGACATCGACGAAATAATGAAATGAGACGGACAGCACTAATTTTATCAGCCCTAATCATGCTGGCACTGACGGGTTGCGACAAGGTTGACAGCACTTCCCGCATTCCCACCTATCAGGTTGCCATCAGGCTCAACAGCACCGGGCTGTGGAACACCTATGGAGTACATTCCTATGGCGAATCAGTGAGATTCTCCCGCGACAAGGGTATTCCTGCCAACTACTCGTACACTGCCACCACCTACACAGGATTTGGCGGAGTGCTGCTGATATGCGGTTACAATTTCGTTAGCGGCGACTACAATAGTCCACTCGCCTACGACCTTGCCTGTCCTGTTGAGGCCAAATCATCAGTTATTGTAAGTGTCAACAGCGATTACGAAGCTGTTTGCCCCGTTTGCGGGTCACATTTCAATGTCACCGAAGGCGGAGGCGGCCCTACTTCCGGACCGGCTCTCACCAAAAAATATGGGCTTCAACGTTACACCGTCACAGCAGCCACCAATGGTGGTTATGTGATAACCAACTGAAGCTAAAAAAATTTGTGCCGCCAGAACTATCCCAGTCCAGCGGCACATTTTCAATATACATGCAGAGTATTTATATTGAGGCTGTTGTTTGAGCCTTGAGAAGTTTGCGTGCGGAACGCGAAAGCAGTATTATGCCGCCTGAAATTATGGCGAGGTCCTTGATTACAAGCCGTCCGGCACCGCTCAGTAGCGGGAATCCATGTTCAGGCCCTCCTAAATTCGGCACCCAGCATTCAGGCGTTGTGACGAGGAACGATAGCGTTCCGATAGTCATTATAATAACCAATATTTCACCTGCCATTCCTATTTTAGTGGAAAAGAATCCGAGGAAAGTCAGTATGCCTATGCCCATAATCAGTATGCCGAGGGCGTGGGAATATCCATAAGTGTTGTTCTTCTGATGCCATTCCTGTTTCACTTGGTCCACTTCACCCTCTTTCAGCTTGAACTGTTTGTATTCAGGTGCTTTCTGAGTATAGAAGAAACTCATGAAAGGGCTGTTGGCAACGAAAGGCACAATGCCTTCTGCCTCATAGTTGAAGAATTTCAGGCCGCCAATCCACACAAATATCACGAGGATTGCTACGCGCATTATTCCATATCCAAAAGTTTTGGCATTCGCTGCGATGTGCAGAAACTGATTAAATAAATTCTTGATAGTGTTCATTTCTTATAATTATTTTATTGTTTGATTTTCATGTTGCAAAGTTGCCACTTTTCCTCTTTGCCGGAAATGGCAATTTCGCTAATTGAATTGGCATTTTTTCCTATTATGCAAAAAATAAGATAGTATGTAACTTCAAAGTCAAAATTTTACATCAAAATTTGAACAATTCAGAATAAATAATTAACTTTGTAAACATAAGAGATAAGGCTGATACTTCAGCAGCTATTATTTCTTTTTCAATTTGAATAAAGTAACGATATAAGTGATTAACGTAGGCTTTTGCTGCAAAGTCTCAATGAATAAAATAATAATTTCAGCACGGAAATCCTGAACCCGTAAGAAAAGGAAAAATTAAAATCACTATTTATTATGCCAAGAATGATAACTATAGGAAACGGCGAACTGATTCGCATCTGTCCTTCCGACCCTAAAAGAATTGAATATTCACACGACAATGGCTCCTGTTGGTATTCAAGAGGAAGTAATTCATATCCATTTGTGGATTTGATAAATTTCGAGAATGAAATACTTGGAGTATCCGACCATAAAAGTGTCTATTACTCAAGAGACAACGGCTCATGCTGGTATACACGTTCTAATCCGCAGGTGCAATTTTCGTCACTTGTTAATAATGGAAATGAATTATTAGGGATGGGTGTTGATGGTCACACTTATTATTCAACAGATAAAGGTTCTTGCTGGTATTATAGAAATTGACTATCTATGCCGCATTTAATTATGATCATGTCAGTGATTGCAGACACAATCACTGACATGATTTTTTGTCACTTTGTCTCTCTATTATTGTCTTGTGTTTTTTCAAAAAATCACCACATTAAAAAGAATAATGCTGCCATGCATTTGATGATTTTCACCCTCATCTCCATTATTCTTTCCATATATTTTAAATTATTTTTTCGAGCCGCTATAGCGACTCGAAAAAAATTTGAATAGCCAATAATCAATCCGCTCACATTCGTTCGCTTATTCTACAACTGGCCGAACAGAAAAACCATAGTGGCGGTAGCTACAGTACACAATGTGGCGATCAACATTGTCAAAGTACAAATTGTAGGCACCATTGGCATTGCACTCGCCGAGCGTACCGCTCCAGCAGTCGCCGCCCGTACCGACGTCATCAGTGCCGTAACGGCTACCGGCTGCAGGCAGAAATATACTGTTTCCATTAGGCCCTGTCACTTTCATGCCGTTACCTGTCCATTCCCAGTTGCATTTATCGACAAGTTCTTGACATTCTTTTTCCGTAGGCAACCTCCAATCGCCACCCCAATTCACACGCGCCATATCATATTTTGTGCGGCTTATCCCCCATGGTGGAGTTGCACTTGGATAATCATTCACGTCGGTGGACACTTTATTTCCTGTCGGGTCGGCCCAACCAAAATATTGTCCGCACTCAGTAGGGCTTGATGCACCCACATTACAATCAGCCCACTTCACGCTCAAGCCAAGGTCAACGGCAACTGGCATTTTTGCACCGCAATTGTCACAGAAAGCCATATCTTCAGTTATCTCCGCTCCGCATTTTGGGCATTTTTTGTTTTCCCTATGCTCAGGAATCCACTCTTTTCCGCATTGGCCGCAATATTTAAAGCCGAAAGGGATTTCAGCTCCGCAATTGCGGCAAATGTGTTCTTCAGTCCAATCTATGCCACATTCATGGCATGATTTTGCGCCTACCGGCAATGTTGCCCCGCATTTCCAGCATACGCGTTCATCTGCAGCTATCCATTTCATCCCACACGCAGTGCAGTATTTAGCTCCAACAGGCAATTCACTCCCGCATTTTTTGCAAATTCGGTGTTCTGTAGAATTATTTTTATCCATTTTTTTCGATAATTAAGTATAATTATTTACAAATTTATTCAAGAAAATTGAACTTTCATTATAGCAAAATAACAATTCAATAATTTTGAACGTTCATAAGCCTTCCAGAAAATCCCCTCTTTATGAAGAATAATTTTGTCAGTGTTCTGATGTTCTTTCTCAATTATTTCTTTAATACTTGCCATTTATCTCAATATTTTTATTTTTTCGAGCCGCTATAGCGACTCGAAAAAAATTTGAATAACCAATAATCAATCCGCTCACATTCGTTCGCTTATTCTACAACTGGCCGAACAGAAAAACCGTTGCCGCGGCCGTCGCTGCCCACGTAGTGGTTGCCACTACGGCTGAAGCCCAAATCGTAGGCGCCAATGGCACCGCACTCGTTGAGCGATCCGCTCCAGTAGTTGCCTAACGTTCCGACGTCGCACATATCAGTGCCGTAACGGTGACCGGCTGCAGGCAAAAATATACTGTTCCCATTAGGCCCTGTCACTTTCATACCTTTACCTGTCCATTCCCATTTGCATTTATCGACAAGTTCTTGACATTCTTTTTCCGTAGGCAACCTCCAATCACCACCCCAATTCACACGCGCCATATCATATTTTGTGCGGCTTATCCCCCATGGTGGAGTTGCACTTGGATAATCATCAAAGTTTTTCGATGTCTTTGTTCCTGTCGGGTCGGCCCAACCAAAATATCGTCCGCACTCAGTAGGGCTTGTGGCACCTACATTGCAACTCGCCCACTTCACGCTCAAGCCAAGGTCAACAGCAACTGGCATTTTTGCACCGCAATTGTCGCAGAAAGCCATATCTTCAGTTATCTCCACGCCGCATTTTGGGCACTTTTGGTTTACCTTAGGCACTTTATACTCAGGGAACCACTCTTTTCCACACTGGCCACAACATTTAACGCCCAACGGAATTTCAGCTCCGCAATTGCGGCAAATGTGCTCTTCAGCCCACTCTGTGCCGCATGCATGGCAGAACTTTGCACCACTTCGCAAAGTCGCTCCGCATTTCCAGCATACACGTTCATCTGGAGCTATCCATACTGCACCACATTCTCCACAATACTTAGCTCCAACAGTCAATTCACTCCCGCATTTTTTGCAAATACGGCGTTCTGTAGAATTATTTTCATCCATTTTATCCAATTTTTTCGGTGATTCAGTAAAATTTTCTCCAAATTTAATCAGAATAATTGAATTTCACAAAAGCATAAAGAGTAATATCTAAAATCTCAATTTTTCACTCATCCCTCATTGCTTTCGGCAGCTGATTTAAGGTATTCGGTGACACTCGCACCGGTGTGACTTTTAAAGAAACGGCTAAAAGTGGCTTGGTCGTCAAAACCGAGAATGTCGGCAATTTCCTTTGAAGAACGGTGCGAATAGAGCAACAGACGTTTTGCCTCAGCTGCCACCCGCTCACGGATTACGCGCAGGGGCGACGGAAGTCCATACGAAGCAAAAAGATTGGTTAGCGTCTTTGGCGAACGGCCAATCATATCGGCATATTCCTGAACACGTTTTTTTGTGCGGAAATTGTTGTCAACAAGGACATAGAACTGACGGACAAGGTCGAAGGCACGCTCCTTTTCGATGGTGACATTAAAATGCTGACGGGCAAGGCGGGTGCAGGTGATGATGAACCGTTTGAGCAATATTCGGAGCATTTCATCCTGAAGGTTGTCGGCAGAGCCAAATTCCCGCTTCATGTTGGAGAGCACCTCATCGAGTTCGGCTGAATGGTCGGCATCAAGGCTCAAAGTGACAGTGCTTTCACCACCATGGAAAAGTAGTCCGCTGCACGATACTTCGCTGTCGTGCCCGTAGATGCAATAGAAATTAGTGTTGAACACCAGAATCACATAACTGCACTCATCCGAATCATGAAAATCAAGATGCTGAAATGGAGTGAGGGGAACAATCTCATAGGCAGCCAAATCCACAGGCGCATGGTCTATTTCCAGTTTCAGCACTCCTGAGCGCACCCAGATGAACTTAAACAAATCCGGACGGTCGATGACTTCTCGGTCGCCATAGTAATCGTACGACAAAGCGACAATGCCTTTTAGGGTAGATTGATACAGCAAATCCATAGTGAATGATTTAATTCCACAAATATAGCACCAAATAATTAAATATTTGGCAGTGTTCGCAGAAAAAAGTAATTTTGCCGAACACAAATGAAATAAATATAAGTGACATGGAAGAATCTGAAAACATAATGTCCGACGAAGCGAAGGAATCGGAGGAAGTACAGAGCGAAAAAAGCGCCATCGACTTCGCAAAAGCCGACGGAATTAAAGTTCCCGAAAAAAAGAGAAACAAGGACAAAAAGCCGGCTGACGCTGCGCCTAAGAGCAGGTCAAAACACATAGGCACAATAATATGGAGCGTGTGCTGCCTGTTGCTGCTGATTGGCGGCTTCCTGTTCGGACGTTCGGCAGGCGAAAAAGCTGCCGCCGAGAAAGCCGACAATGCCATGTTCACGGCTCTTTACATGAACATAAAAGAGGAAATCAACACCGACTCTCAACTCGGCAAGGAATTTTCCGATGGCATCAACGCCCTTAATCAGGGTGATGCAAAAACAGCCATTCAACTGCTGGAACTTGTTCACAGCAGCAAGGACATCACCGACACTGGTCTGCGTGAAGTGATTGGCTGGAACTTATCGCTGGCTTACCTGAAGGACCATCAGCGCGACAAAGCTATAGCGATGCTCAACGACATGCTGAAGGAAGATGCCACTCAAAAGCAGTTCGAGAACCTGCGCAATGCATTGCAGGCACAATAAATCTGGCTTAGAAAAATTATTATACATATCGGCAGCGGGAACTTGATTTCATGAATCGTTCCCGCTGTTTTTTTATACGATAATAATTAATTTGATAAAATTTATGATTAATAATTCGGTAGCATGAAGTATCTTTGCTAAAGAATAATGATAGAATCAAAACATGGACAAGGCCAAAATACTCGTAATTGAAGACGACAGCCGTATGGCTGAACTTATTAGTCGTGGACTGGAAGAGGCTGGTTACGACGTTGTTACAAAAAATGACGGCAGAGAAGGACTTTCCACCGCCTTCCACACTCGCTTCGACCTGATTGTCACCGACATAATCTTGCCCGGAATCAACGGCTTGGATATATGCAAAAAGCTTAAGCAGAATGATGAAAGTTATCCTGTGATAATGCTCACTGCCCTCGGCACCACCGACGACAAAGTTGACGGATTCGATGCCGGTGCCGACGATTACATGGTGAAGCCTTTTGAAATTCGCGAACTTTCCGCCAGAGTGCGAGTGCTTCTAAAGCACAGCAAGAACGGAAAGACTTTGAGCGAAAGCATGAAAATCGGCGACCTTGAGATGAATCTGCAAACAAAAATTGTGAAACGTGGCGACCGGGAGATAAACCTTACTCCAAAGGAATTCAATCTGCTGGCCTACATGATGCAGAATACCGGCCGCGTGCTGTCCAAGCAGGAAATCGCCGAAAAGGTGTGGGACATAAAATTCGATTCAGGCACTAACTTCATCGACGTATATATCAGCTATCTGCGTAAGAAAATCGACAAGGATTTTGAGAAAAAACTGATAATCACCAAACCCGGAATGGGCTTCATCTTAAAGGAACAAAATGAAAATCCAGAATAAATTATCGCTCGTGTTCTCGCTGATTTTCGGCGGAATACTGCTGATTTTCATATTCGGAGTGTACCAGTTCTTCAGCAACAAGTGCACTGAGGATTACTTCGACCGTCTGCACCTGCGTGCTGCGGTGAAAATCGACCTCATCGACGGAGAATATGTGGCTCCCGACATCTTACAGACGATGTACGAGAACTTACCCCCCAACCTTGAACCGCAAATCACCGTTTACAACGCCGCCGACGGAAGTCTGATATATCGCGACAAGGAGAGCGGTACGCCTCCGCCAATCTATAAGTCGCTTGTCCGTCAAATCCGAAGTAACCGTTTGGCAGTGAAAACTTGGGACGGAAACATGCAGGTTTACGGATTCATGATTGAAGGCAACAAAGCCATGTACGTGGTGATGGCGCGAGGCCACGACACCCAAGGCACAAAGCAGATGAACACGCTGAGGAACATAATGTTAGTGGCATTCCTGATAGTGATGATAGCCATTATCCTTACCGTCAGGCTGATGACCAAGCAGGCATTCACGCCGGTGAGCAAGATGACCGACAAGGTTAAGGACATAACACTATCTAACCACTTGGGCATCCGCCTTGATGAGGGCAACCGCAAGGACGAGCTGGCAAAACTGGCCATAATGTTCAATCAGATGCTTGCCAGCCTTGAAAAATCGTTCGATGCGCAGAAGCAGTTCGTTTACAATATTTCTCACGAACTCCGCACGCCGCTCTCGGCAATAATCGCCGAACTCGAGCTAAGCAAAGAGAAGCCTGAAAGCACAAACGAGGACTATCTGAAAGCCATCGACCATGCCCTCGACGATGCACATCGCCTTGTGGTGCTGTCGAACAATCTGCTCGACATGGCAAAGGCCAACTACTCGCCTAAGGAGATTGCCATGCACGAAATCAGGATTGACGAACTTCTGCTGAGCGAATGTCAGAAATTGCAGAAAATCCACCCTAACTATAATATTCAGCTCGTGTTCGATCAGGAGGATATCGACGACGACCGTGCAATAACTATCAACGGCAACGAGTATCTGCTTGGAGTAGCATTCGGCAACCTTGTGGAGAACGGCTGCAAATTCTCAAATGACAAGAAATGCGAAGTCCACATTGCCCACAATGGCAAGGAGATGATTATCCGTGTGGAGGACAATGGCATCGGCATCAGCAAGGATGACCAACTGAAGATTTTCACCCCATTCTATCGTGGCTTAAACAAGACCTACGCCGACGGCAACGGGATAGGACTTTCATTGGCGCAACGCATATTCGAAATTCACGACGGCAAGATAAATTTGGAGTCCGAACCGGGGCATACTGTGTTCACTGTCAGGCTTAAAAACGTGCTCTAATAATTTTCTAATTTTTTTATAACCGATTACTAACACCAACACTGGCACAAAGCACTATATCTTTGCAATGTTTTCGAAAGGGAACAAAAGAATTAGAATTTTATAATCAATTAATTATTAAAACATTTAATTATGAAAAAGATTGTAATGTGCGCCGTTATGGCAGCAGCTTTGATGATGGGTTCAGCAGCAATGTATGCAGGTACTGCAGTAGCAGCTAAGAAAGAAGCTCCTAAGACAGAGCAAACCGCTCCTGCCAAGAAGGCTTGCAAACCATCAAAAAAGAAAGCTTGCAAACCAGCTAAGAAAGCCGCTAAGCCAGCAAAGAAAGCCGTAAAGCCAGCAGCTAAGAAAGCTTGCTAAAAAAATATCGGTAGCGACTATTCCTGCCAAATCTTATATGAGAATTGATCGTGCCGTGAACTGTTCGAGCGGCACGATTATTATTTTCTAATGAAATTCTAATAACTATCATTACAAATTTTCAATCTTCAAAACGTAACTTTGTTGAGTACTTCGGGCCGCAAGGCGGCCAGTGCAAGGCAAAATAAAAAATAGAAATTATGAAAAAGATAATTATATCAGCCGTTATGGCAATGGCATTGATGGTAGGGGCTGCAGCTGCTAACGCTGCAAGCGCACCAGCAGCAAAGAAGGCATTACCTGCAACTGAGCAATGCGCCAATGTGAAAAAGGCAAAAAAATGCCCGTGCAAGAAGTGTAAATGCAAAAAGGGCGAATGCAAGAAAGGTGCTTGCAAAGCTCCGGCAAAGCCTGCCAAACCAGCTAAGCCGGCTAAGAAATAGCTATAGCTATAACGACTATAATATAGTGATAAAGCTGTAATATTCATTTCAGAGGGAAGAGGCCGTGCCGCGCAGTGAATGCGCAGCGCGGTCTCGAATTTTTATGCTAAGCCCATCGTAATATTGATACGTCATTATAATCAACCAAACAACTGGCGGTTTTTCCAAAAATGTATGGATATAGTGATAAATTCTTATTTTTTCACTTAGAGTGCACAAATTATTTGCAATGAATAATGGTTTTTGTAACTTTGCCCCCAACGTTTAAGGAACACACTCATTTTACTAATTAAATAAATAAAAAGCATTATGAAAAGAATCATTTTAGGCGCTTTAATGTCGGTTGCCCTCATGTTTGGCGCATCAGCAGCTATGGCTGCTTCTCAGGAAGCTCCTGCAGCACAAGGTCAAAAGTGTGAACAAGTTTGTGCTAACAAAGGTCAGTGCAAACAGGATAAATGCACAAAGGAATGTCCTGGAAAGAAATGCGCTAAGTGCGCTAAATGTGCTAATGGTAAAAAATGCGCAAAAGGTTGCAAATGTGATAAATGCAAAAAGGGTAAAGCAATGAAAGGTTGTAAGCCATGCAAAGCCGCTCAAAAATGCCAAAAAGGTGGCAAATGTGCACAATGCCCTGACAAAAAATAATTGACTTTTAGCCGATTTTAATGCAAAAAGCCGCGCCAAGCATAGCAATATGCCATCTGGCGCGGCTTTCTTTTTCTTCTAATCTCTTTCTTTTATTCCGCAGTCTTTTTTTCTGGAGTTCCTTCTACTGAAGCTTCACCTACTGAAATAGTGCTGCTGGATGTATTGTCGCCATAGCTTATCAATTGGCATGGAACCCAAATCCAGAATGTGGAGCCTTCACCCAACTTTGAGGTTACTCCGATTTTGCCTTTCAAAACCTTTACAAGAGCCTTGCAGATGGAAAGCCCAAGCCCTGTACCTTCAGAGAACACGTTGATTTTCTCGAAATCGCCGAAAATCCGTTTCTGATTCTCATCTGAGATGCCTATTCCTGTATCGGCCACAGAAATTGTTATGCCTTTGTCCTTCTTTGCATAATCCATGGTGATGCTGCCGTTGGCAGTGAACTTTATGGCATTGGAGAGGAAATTGTCAACTATGGTGCGGAGCCGCACGCGGTCGGCATGTATTAGGCCGGAGAATGAGCAGTTGCAGTTCAGTTTCACTCCAGGTGGCATACTTGGGCTGACTTCATCAGCAATCTCCTTGAAAAATACCGATATGTCGAAAACTGACGGATTGATGTCGGCAAAGCCTGATTCAATCTGCGAAAGTTGCAGAATATCATTTACGAGTTTAAGCAGGCGGTCGGAATTGGTCTGTATATTATTCTTGTACATCGACTTTTCCTCATCCGAAGCCTCTTCTCCAGTAAGCAGTTCCGAAAATCCCACTATGGAATTCAGCGGAGTGCGGATTTCATGGCTCATATTGGCTATAAAAGCTGACTTCAATCGGTTGGCCTGCTCTGCGTTGTCGCGCATTTTAGCCATCTCGTCCATGGTCTTGTGCCATGAATTATTGCGCCTGCACACTCCTATGTAACTTGTTATCTTGCCTTCCTTGTCGCGCTCGTATGCGTAAATGTCGTTGAACTGCCACGAATATTCATGCGAGCCTGGAAGCATATAGCGGTATTCGCAGGAATAGAACTGTTCCCTTTGACCGTTCATCACATCCACAAGTCGCTTCGCAATCGGCAGGTCCTCAGGAATTATGTATCGCCAATATTCTTCAAGCAGGAATGTGCGGAAAACGCTGTCGCCGGAAGCATTCCAATGTATGAACTTATGTTCGGCCACATTGTACTGCATAATGGTAATTCCCGATGCGGCAGTGACTCTTTCCATCTTGCGCCTGAAATTATCCACTGCCAGAATTTTCTTTACGTCGGCAGTGTTGTCACGCAAAATTCCCACCACCACCCTGCCATGGCCTTCATCGTCTTCAATAAGCGACATGTGATTGGAGATATGGCTGTATTCCTCATCCTCATTCAGAAGGATGCGGTAGTTGAAATCCGCCTTAGTGCGCACGCCCATCATGAATTCCTCGTACAGGGAATTGAATGCGGGCAAATCATCGGGATGCATCCGTTCTCGCAGGTCTTCAATGGTGTGAATGCCATGGAAATCCTTTCTGCCGAATATAATCGACATCTTTTTGGTGTCCAGATTGATTGTCCACGCCGAAAGGTTGTCGGAAGCGATTGCGAATTCCAGGGTGGTTTCGTACTTCAAAAGTTTCTTCTTTTGCCTTTCGGTAATCGAAACGTAAAAAAGGACGATAATTATGGCTACCACACCTATCGCCAAGCCCGTAAAGGCTATGGCGGCATCGGTGAACTGGTCATTGTAAATTTTCGTGTCGATAAAAAATGCGAGCATAAGGCCCACCACTATTACGACTAATAATAATGGTATTCGAATTATCACAGATTGGCGATCCATGTTATTATATTTTATTAATCAGGCTTCAATATTCCGTGCCAAAGATAATTAATCAAAACTTGCTTTGCAAATTTTGTAACTTTTAATTCTATATATTACTTCAATTTGCACGTTTTTCAGTATTTTCGCAGGATAATTCACAGACAATGCATTTAATAGGCATTTGCCGCGTTTTTTACTTATATGGGACAAATCACAGTAAAGATTATAAACCGCTCAAAAAATGAGCTTCCTGCCTACAGCACCGACGACAGCGCCGGAATGGACCTCCGTGCCTCGCTGACCGAGCCAATCACTCTGAAGCCGCTTCAGCGCGCTCTTGTGCCCACGGGCTTATTTATTGAGCTGCCGCATGGCTACGAGTGCCAAATCCGTCCCCGCAGCGGGCTGGCTCTGAAAAAGGGAATAACAGTGCTCAACTCTCCAGGCACCATCGATGCCGACTATCGTGGCGAAATATGCGTGATTCTTGTCAACCTCTCCGATGAGCCGTTCGTGGTGAACAATGGCGAGAGGATTTGCCAGATGGTGATTCACAGCTACGCCAAAGCCGAGTGGCAACTGGTGGAGCAACTCGACGACACTTCGCGCGGAGCGGGTGGTTTCGGACACACTGGTGTGAAATAGACTTACAAACGATAAAAACATTTTTCAATAGTGAAATTCAATTCAAAAAGCATATTTTTCTGCCTCATCCTCGCTTGCGTGATTATGCCGCTGGTTTTGGCACAGGGCAAAAAGGGCAATGTGCGGATTAATCTGTCTGCCGACACTATCGATGTGGATTCCTCCACAGCTGGTATGCCGGCTGCCGTCAGCAAAAAGGCAAGACCTGTCGATGCCACCTCTTTCCGCCTCGGAAAGGAATTTCTCGGCGACCGAAGATTGGCTATAAGCGAGCAGGACAAGGAAAAGGCTGAATATATATTTATGGAGGCCGAACGGCAAAAGGCAAAGGGCAATATCGACGCTTTTTTTGACCTTCTCCGTCAGGCTCACGCCATCGACCCCACAAATTCTGCGGTGTCGTATTATCTTGGCTACTGTATGCTGTCGATGGACAACAGCGACAATATCAGGCAATCGGTTGGACTGGCTCTTATGCAACAGCACTTCAAGGCAAAGCCAAGCGATTATTATGAATCCTATTTCTATGGCGACGCTTGCCAGAAACTCGGGCACAAGGATCAGGCGCTCAATGTTTGGAAGACTCTTGCCCCACTGTTCCCTGCAAAGCCCGATGTGCAGTATCAGCTTGCCGACGCCTACGCCAGCAACGGCGATTTTCACCATGCCATAGCTTCTTACGATTCTATTGAGCAGACTGAGGGAAAATCCATCCAGCTCACGGCTCACAAAGTGAACTTCTACATGATGATGAGCGACACTGCCGGCGCTTTGAAGGAAGGTCACGCCCTGTTGGCAACTGCTCCAGCCAACGCACAATACAATCTGCTGATGGGAAATGTGTTCATGGAATTCAACAAGAACGACAGCGCTCTGGCTTATTTCGACCGTGCCCAGCGGCTTGAGCCTGACAATGGCTACGCATATATGGCCAAGGCTAACTATTATAACACTATCGGCGATTCCGTCAACTACGACAAGCAAATCTATCAGGCTCTCGTGAGCAACGAGCTTGATGTTGACAGCAAACTCGGAGTTCTTACTGATTACACAGGAAAACTGCTGCAGCAGCGCGACAGTTCTGAACGCGTGAACAATCTTTTCAAGGTTCTGCTCAATCAGCATCCGCATGAGGGGAAAATCCATGAGCTTTATTCACAATATTTCCTCGCCAAACAGGATTACAAGAATGCAGCCGAGCAGATTGG
The DNA here is from genome assembly GCA_022484565.1 of Muribaculaceae bacterium. Taxonomy (GTDB): domain Bacteria; phylum Bacteroidota; class Bacteroidia; order Bacteroidales; family Muribaculaceae; genus JAKVKZ01. Next base: position 22,814 of record JAKVKZ010000017.1, on the reverse strand, counting down.
CTATGCTCTCGACATCGACCCCACCAATGCCGATGAATGGAAGCAGCTTATGATGGTGAACCTTATGGCTGAGAATTTCCCAAAAGCCATTGAGGCGGCGCAAAAGGCTCTTGAATACAATCCGGACAATATTAATCTCTATCAATACATCGCGCCTGCCTATTATCAGATGAAGCAGTACGACAAGGCTCTTGAAATCTATCAAAAGGCTATCGCGATTGCTGATTCCTCCGACATCGACCTTCATTCCAACCTGCTTGGCGGTATGGCCGACGTGTATTACTCAAAGGGCGACACCACTCTGGCATTCAAAACTTACGAGGACGCGCTGGCAATAAGTCCAGGCAACACTTCCGTGCTCAACAACTATGCCTATTTCCTTTCGGTTACCGGCAAGGACCTCGACAAGGCGGAACGTATGAGTGGACTTGCAGTAAAGGCTAATCCCACCAATTCCACATTCCTCGACACTTACGCTTGGATTTATTTCAAAAAGGGCGAATACAAATTGGCGCTGACTTATATTGAATCGGCTCTATCCAACAATAAGACTGACAATGCCGACATTTTTGAACATTACGCCGACATACTTTTCATGAGCGGACAGCCCGAAAAAGCTGTAACATACTGGGAGAAAGCCTTGAAGCTGAACCCCGATTCGGACATATTGGCAAAAAAAGTGAAATTCAAAACTTATTTTTATAAATAACTGATAATGACAACCCGCAAACTCATTTTAATAATATCTGCCGCATTGCTTCTGCCTCTGGCAAGCTGCCACACGGCAAGTAAAGCCGTAGGCGGCGGTAACACCGGCACAACGTCTTACGACAACACTACTAAGGCTGAACCGTCCAACATATCTGCCCTCGCTTCCACTTACAAATCGTGGAAGACATTCTCTTCGGGCGGAAGAATGGAAATTGGCGGTGACGTGGATTTCGGCACTTCAATGCAGATACACATCGTGAAAGGCAAATCCATTTTCATCTCGTTGCGCCCTGTTTTCGGAATTGAAATGGGCCGTCTTTACATCACCAACGATTCTGTGATTGCTATCGACAAATACCACAAGCGCTACATGGCTGAAAGCCTCTCTTTCATTACCAATGGCGTGCCTATAACCATTGATGCGCTTCAGGATATTTTCCTTAACCGAGCTTTCATTCTTGGCGAAGGAACACTTACACCTTCGATGAAAAATAAGGTTGACGTCAAAGCCAGCAGCATCGGAAGCTACTCCTTATCACCTAAGAAACAGTACAACGGATTCACCTACGGTTTCAATGTCAACAGCACCAACCACATTACATCGCTGAATGTGTCGCCTACTGGAGAAAAGTCAACCTACACGGTGAATTACGACAATTTCAACAGTACCTCGTTGGGAACAATGGCTACTATGCTCTCAATTGCCACTAAAATTGGTGGCAAGGACTTCACTTTGAGTTTTGATTATAGCAAAATAACTTGGAACTCCAATTTCAACGATGAGATTAAGATTGCCCCGGGATACACAAGAATTTCAGGTAAATCTCTTATGTCGTCAATCAGCGACCTTTAGAATATGAAACGCTGCCTAAGCATATTATTGTTTGCATTTCTGTCGTGCGTTGCCCTGTTGGCCCAGAGTAACAAAGTGACTACCATACGCCAACAAAAGCAGGCAGCCCAAAAAGAAATAAAGGAAACTTCGCGCAAACTCCAGCAGAACACTGCAAAGACCAACCAGTCGCTCAACCAACTTAACACCATTGCTGCTGAAATCGAGATGCAGCAGCGCACCATCACCACCCTGTCGGGCCAGATGGTAGGCATCAATCAGCAACTTGGTTTCTTGGGCGATTCCATCCGTGCCACTCAGCGCAGGCTTGCAGTGCTGCGGTCAAGCTATGCCAAGGCGGTAAGGAGCGTTCAGGCTCATTCCACGCCTTTCGACCGTCTGCTTTTCCTTTTCTCTGCCAACTCTTTCCATGAGGCTTATCGCCGAATGCTCTATATGCGCCAATTCTCCAAATGGCGTGAAAAGCAGGTTAACGAGATAAAGGCAATTCAGGCACGTCTGGGAGTGCAATATGCGCAAGTCCGCAATTTGCAATCGCAGAAAGTCGGCAATCTCAACAAGCAGAACACGGCTCAACTCACATTGCTCCAAAAGAAGAAGGAACAGGCTCAGACTGTTGCCGACCTGAAGCGTCAAGGCAGCCAATTGCAGGTTATCCTTGCTGAAAAGAAGCGCAAGGCTCAAGCACTCGACAACGAACTCGACCGCCTTATCGCGGAAGAGGAGCGTAAGGCCGCCGAACGTGCCCGTGCCGAGGAGCAACGCCGTCAGGCAGAGGAACGTCAACGTCTTGAAGCTCAGCAGAAACTGGCTGAGCAGCAGCGTGCTGAAGCGCAGCGTCAAGCCGAACTTGAACGGCAACGTCAGCAGCAACTTGCTCAGCAGCAGGCCCTGCAACAGCAGCGCCAGCAACGCCAGCAGCAACAACGGCAAACAAATAAGCAGCAGGCATCAAGGACAAAAACAAGGACTAAGCCTAATGTAGTGGTTGCACCGCCAAAGGTTAACGTGGCACCTCCAGTCATTGCCAAGGCTCCTACTCCACCGCCTCCTCCAAGTCATCCGTCGGGTGGCTATCAGATGGACAACGCAGAGCGTAACCTGTCGGGCAATTTCGAGAGCAATAAAGGCCGGCTGCTGTTCCCCGTTGGTGGCAGCAATTGCCGGATTGTGCGTCACTTTGGTCGCCAACGGCATCCCGAACTTAGCCATGTGGAAATGAACAATGGCGGCATCGACATCGAGACATCGCCCGGGGCTGTAGCACGCGCGGTGTTCTACGGAAAGGTGTCGGCTGTATTCCGTCAGGACGGATTCAACACCGTGGTTATGGTTCGCCATGGCAATTACCTCACTATTTATGTGAATCTTAGCGAAATCTTCGTCCACACGGGCGAGATTGTAAAGGCAAATCAGGTTATCGGCAAGATTTTCTCCGACCCTGAGGATGGCAACCGCACTATCCTGCATTTCGAAGTACGCAAAGAACGGGCAAAACTCAATCCTGAAGAATGGGTAAGATAAATATACCGGATTAATGATTACTATCAGCATATACTCTCCTGCTCAGCATGAGCAATGGAATCATTTCACGAACGAGGCTAAAAATTCCACGTTCATGCACCAGCGCGAATACATGGACTATCACAGTTCACGGTTCACCGACTGCTCTCTGATTGCCCACGACGGTAACCGCATAGTGGCGGTTTTGCCTGCCAACCGCGTTGATTCCACTCTCTATTCACATCAGGGACTGACCTATGGCGGATGGCTTTGCCCTACCCTGCATTTCGACATCACTAACATGCTTGAGGTTTTCGATGCCATGGCTGAGTTTCTGCCCACAATCGGAATTCACACGCTCATCTACAAGCCTGTCCCGCATATCTACCACCGCTATCCGGCTGAGGAGGACATTTATGCCATTTTCCGCCACGACGGTGCGCTTGTCGGCTCCAACATTTCCACTGTCGTACCGATTAAGGATGCTATACGCTTCAACGAAAACTCTCGTCGCGCCATGCGGCTTGCCATCAAGGAGGGCATCACAGTGAGCGAAACGGAGGATTACGCGCCCTATTGGGGTGTGCTGACTGATTTGCTCAACACGCGCTACGGCACCGACCCCGTCCATTCTCTTTCCGAAATCACCTTGCTCCACTCACTGTTTCCTCTCAACATCCGTCTGTTCACGGTTTATAGCGGCGACACTCTGCTTGGAGGAACTGTAATTTATCACACTCGCATGGTGGCGCATGCACAGTACATTGCCACTACCCAACAGGGGCGCGACATGAAGACTTTACCGCTGCTTTTCCATCATCTAATCCACGATGTGTTCCGTGAAAGCCGTTACTTTGATTTCGGCACTTCCAACGGCGACGGAGGCCATTTCCTCAACGAGGGCCTTGTGATGCAGAAGACTGGCATGGGTGGACGCGGAATCGTCTATAACACCTACAAACTCACATTCTGAACGCATAATGGCAACTAAGACCACCAACATATCGCGGTCGATAATGAAGGCTATGGGCATCTTCGGCGGAGTGCAGATGCTGTCCATAATCTGCTCTATTGTCCGCACTAAACTGGTGGCAATTTGGATTGGGCCGATGGGTGTGGGGCTTTTTGGCCTCTACAATTCCGCTCTCGACATGATTAACACCATTTCTGGCCTCGGCATCCGCAACAGCAGTGTACGTGACATCTCCCTTGCCCACGGCAATGGCGAGAGCAGCCTTATTGCGCGTATGGTGGCTGTGGTCAGGCGTTGGTCGCTATTTCTCGGACTTGCCGGCGCACTGCTCACTCTTTGCGCCTCACCAGCGCTTAGCAGGATAGTTTTCGGCGATTTCGACCATATTTGGGGATTCGTTGCTCTGTCGGTGGCCGTCCTGATTTTTTCACTAACCAATGGTGAATTCTCAATTCTCAACGGCACCGCCAAACTCCGTAGGCTTGCCAGTGCCACCGTTTGGGGCGTGGCTTCAGGACTTGTCATTTCCATTCCTCTATATTATTTTCTGCGCGTCAATAGCATTGTCCCTGCCATTATCGCCTACACTGCATCATGCGGATTCTTTGCTTGGCTGTTCCGCAACAAGGATTACAGCAAAGAGCCTGTGAATATGTCGGCACGCGAAACTTTCGATATGGGCAAAGGCTTTGCGCGACTTGGAATTTTCATGACGCTCAGCACTTTCGTCTCGCAAATCTCCTCCTTCATCTTCATGGCTTATCTCAACCACACTGCTTCCACCGAAACTGTCGGCTTTTACAAGGCCGGCTACACTATAGTTGACCAATACGGCGGACTGATTTTTTCGGCCATCGGCGTTGAATATTATCCGCGTCTTGTGCAGCTTTGCCGCAGCAAAATGCGTCTACGCATTTTTGTATCGCAGGAAATCAATATTCTTCTGCTCGTGCTCGTGCCTTGCATCTCGCTGTTCCTGATTTTCCGTTCGCTGGTGGTTTCAATCCTCTATTCCGGCAAATTCATGGTAATAGTCCCGTTCATCTCTTGGGCTATAATGGGCACTATTTTCCGTGCGGTGTCGTGGTGCATCGCTTTTGTGATTCTCGCCAAAGGTTCGGGCAAAATTTATCTCATCACCGAAACTCTGAGCGCCATCTCCGGACTTGTTTTCAACATTGTCTTCTATCAACTTTGGGGGCTTGAGGGCTTCGGAATTGCCTTCATAGCATGGTATGTGCTCTACACCGTCATTGTCGGCTTTGTTTATTACCGCACCTACCATCTGCACCTCCACCGCAGCATCGCTTATTCCACTTCGGCTGCCGTAGTCTGCTCCGTTGCGATTTTCTTGGCGATGAACACTGGAATGATTGCCGTTGCCGTGATTATTTCCGTCGCCACCATCGTCTTCTGCTTGGTGCGGCTCCGCAAAATGCTCGCCTAAGTGGTTAATTATCCCTAAAATACGCCAAAGTCAAAAATTATTCCGCCTTTTTCGATTGCACTTTCAAAATTAGTTGCTACCTTTGCCTTGCTAAATAAAATAATGCAATTACGAAGGGGTCTCGACCTAATAAGTGGAGATTCTTTTATTTTTTACTAACTTAATAAACACGTTTTTTACCATGGCTATAAGCTACATGACTAAAGAAGGGTATAAAAAGAAAATGGAGGAAATCGCCTACATGGAAAATGTTCGACGTCCTGAAATTTCACGTGCTATCGCGGAGGCCCGCGACAAGGGCGACCTTTCTGAAAACGCCGAATACGATGCCGCTAAGGAGGCTCAGGGTATGCTTGAAATGAAAATTTCTCAGCTGAAGGACCTTGTTGCTAGCGCTCGAATCATCGACGAGACGAAGCTCAACACGAATGAAGTTCAACTCCTCAATACAGTAACCATCAAGAATGTCAAGACTGGCGCCAAAATGAAATATACCATTGTGGCTCCTTCCGAAGCTGACCTTCAGGCGAAGAAACTTTCGTCTGACACTCCTATCGCTAAGGGACTTCTCGGACACGGCATCGGCGACAAAGTCGAAATCAAGGTGCCGGCTGGTGTTATGACTTTTGAAATTGTTGAAATCGCAATTTAATTTTCTTTTTTATCATGGCTTCTATTTTCAGCAGAATTATCGCAGGTGAAATTCCCTGCTACAAAGTAGCCGAGGACGAACACAACTTCGCTTTCCTCGACATCAACCCTGTCGCTAAAGGTCACACTCTTGTGATTCCTAAGCACGAGGTGGATTACATCTTCGATCTTCCCAAAGACGAATACGACAGCCTGATGAGTTTCGCCAAAAAAGTTGCCGAAGGCATGAAGAAAGTAATGCCCTGCAAAAAAATCGGTGTCGCTGTTCTCGGTCTTGAAGTGCCTCATGCGCACGTTCACCTCATTCCTATCAACAAGGAAAGCGACATGAACTTCTTTAAAGGCAAGCTCTCTCTCCCAGCCGAAGAAATGACTGAAATCGCCCAAAAAATCGCCGACGCGATTAAATAATATTTCCGAATAATCGGAAAAAGCCTGCTTCGCTCATGCGTTGCAGGCTTTTTTAATGCTCACATGCCAAGTCATTGGAATTAGCAGCTACTTACCTATTCTTTATTCCCGTATGAGTTGTATGAAACGTTCTCGGGATTCCACTTATCTTTTGGCAAAGCAATTTGGTCAGTATAGCCGAAAATCAGGACATTTAGAGGAACAAGATTATCAGGCAGATTGAGCAACTTGCTTGCATTCTTCATGTAATCCTGTAGCGGATAAAGAGCAGTCCAAATGCTGCCCAGCCCAAGAGCATGGGCGGCAAGAAGCATGTTTTCCGATGCAAGTGATATGTCGGTAATCCACCATTCTTTGCCCATTGGCACCAACTTGTTCATATCGCCGCAAACCACAATGGCAAGAGGAGATCGATATTGTGCAATCTTGTCAAGAATCTCACGGTCGGTGACCACCACAAAGTGCCAAGGCTGCTTGTTCACTGCCAAAGGCGCAGCCATTCCTGCGCGGAGAATAGTCTCGATTTTCTCTTTCTCCACCGCGGTGTCCTTGAACTTGCGGACTGATGTCCGCGTCAAAATATTTTAAATTACAGTATTTTCCATAAATATTCCTTTCTTTATTGTCGATAATTCTTGTTGCAAATTTACGGCGAAACCATTCAACTTTGCAACTTAGTTGCACAAAATGATGCGTAATTTTGCAGCAAATAAATTACGGACATGGAAAAAGAGAACAAGAAGAAATTGGGAAGAATCATCGCTTCGGCTGCGCTGCTGGCTGTTGCGGTTGGCATTGAAAAAACTTGCACTTTGCCTATGTGGCAGTTGCTGCTGATTTATCTTGTGCCTTATCTGCTTGTCGGTTTCGATGTTCTGGCGGATGCTGCTGATGGTTTAGTGCATGGCAAGGCTCTCGACGAGGATTTTCTGATGTCGATTGCCACAATCGGTGCATTGACCATTGGTTTTATGCCTGGTGCAGAAAATCAGTTTCCCGAAGCCGTGTTCGTGATGCTTTTCTTTCAGGTTGGCGAATTGTTTGAGGACATTGCCGAAGGCAGCAGCCGCAAATCCATTTCGCAACTGATGGATATTCGCCCCGACACTGCAAATGTTGAGCGCGATGGTCAGTTGTTGACGGTAAGTCCCGAAGACGTTAAAGTTGGCGAAACAATTGTAATGAAGCCAGGTGAGAAAATTCCTCTTGACGGCATAGTCATTGAGGGCGATTCAAGCATCGACACCGTTGCATTGACTGGCGAGAGCGTGCCTCGCAACATCCACATCGACGACGACATCATGTCGGGCTGCGTCAACCTAAGCGGTGTGGTAAAGGCGCGTGTGACGAAAGTGTTCGGCGAAAGCACTGCATCTAAGGTGCTTAATCTCGTGGAAAGCGCATCGGCAAACAAATCGAAAAGCGAAAATTTCATCACCAAGTTTGCACGTATCTACACTCCAATAGTTGTTGGCCTTGCCGTTTTGGTTGCAGTACTGCCTCCACTCATTTCGAGCAATTTCATAGAAAATTTCGGGCTTTGGCTTTATCGTGCCCTTACATTCCTCGTGGTTTCTTGCCCGTGTGCATTCGTGATTTCCGTTCCGCTCACATTTTTCGGAGGCATTGGCGGTGCGTCGCGCAGGGGTATTCTTGTGAAAGGCTCAAATTATCTTGAAACTTTGGCTCACGCCTCCACTATTGCCTTCGACAAAACCGGTACTATGACTAAAGGTGTGTTCGACGTTACTGCCGTCCATCCCGACACTGTGAGCGAGACTCAATTGCTTCACCTTGCAGCCCATGTCGAGCGGTTTTCAACCCACCCGATAGCGATATCTCTGAAAAACGCATATCCTAACGAGGCCGACAGCTGCACCATCGAGGAGGTGAAAGAGATTGCTGGTCAAGGCATAAGTGCCAAGGTGAATGGCCAAGAAGTGCGTGTCGGCAACTCCAAAATGATGGATGCGATTGGTGCTGAATGGCACAAATGCCATAAAGTTGGCACAATTGTTCACGTGGCGATTGATGGCGTGTATGCTGGTCACATAATAGTTTCCGACAAAATCAAGGATGATGCTGCCGAAGCCATTCAGAGGCTTAAGAGCGTCGGAATGAAACGCATTGTGATGCTTACCGGCGACAAGGAGGAAGTGGCTGCAGATGTTGCAAAGACGGTTGGCATCGACGAATATCACGCCGAACTTCTCCCTGCTGGCAAGGTTGAGCAGGTGGAACGTATGCTGAAAGAAAAAGAGAGCGGCACGATGGTATTTGTTGGCGACGGCATAAACGACGCTCCAGTGCTTGCGCGTGCCGATGTTGGAATCGCAATGGGTGGTTTAGGCTCTGATGCGGCAATCGAGGCAGCCGACGTTGTGCTGATGGACGACAAGCCATCGAAGATTGCCGTTGCCATCAGTCAAGCACGGCGCACTTTGCGCATCGCCTACGAAAACACATGGTTTGCGATTGTGGTGAAAGTTGCCGTACTCGGCATGGTGTTTTTCGGTATTGCCACAATGTGGATGGCAGTCTTTGCCGATGTTGGTGTCACTGTGATTGACGTGCTCAATGCAGGCCGCGCACTAAGGGGCACTGATTCTCCGCAATAGCTGGATTGAACGATCTGAAATGTATTATTGGTAAGTAAATCCGTAATTATGGTAGTTGTATGATGAAACTTTCGGACTAATTTTGCATCGTGAAATTAAATAACCAATAATATGACACAGACAAATCTTGATTTTACATTCGCCGTTCCCACTCAGGTGTTTTTCGGCGCAGGCAAGCTGAATATTCTTCACACTTTGCCTATGCCCGGCAAGAAGGCATTGATAGTGATTTCCAACGGCAAGTCAACACGCGCCAACGGTTATCTCGACCGTACTGAAAAGCAACTTGACGATGCTGGTGTGGCCCACATCCTTTTCGATAAGGTGCAGGCCAATCCATTGAAGGCTACGGCTGAAGAAGGAGCTAAAGTGGCTCGTGACAATAATTGCGACTTCATCGTGGCTCTTGGTGGCGGCAGCATCATGGATTGCTCCAAGGCTATCGCTTTGAATGCTGCAAATCCCGGCGACCTTTGGGATTATGTAGGCGGAAAGACGGGCAAAAACAAGCCTACTGAAAAAAATCCTCTGCCGATAATCGCAATCACCACCACTGCCGGAACTGGTTCGGAAGTTGACAGCGGCGGCGTAATTACAAATCCCGAAACTCACGAGAAACTTGGAATAATGCATCCGGGACTTTTCCCTGTGTATGCAATTGTTGATCCAGAATTAATGGCCACTGTTCCGCCACGGTTTACGGCTTTCCAAGGCTTTGATGCGCTTTACCATTCTCTTGAAGGTTATGTGGGGCGTGCCAACAATCCTTTCAGCGATATGCTTGAGGAAACTGCTATCCGCACAATAGGTGAATATCTGCCTCGCGCATACAGCAATGGGAACGACATGGAAGCCCGCGCACGCATGGCGTTCGCCAACACTTTGTCGGGCTATAGCATGGACTTCGTGGGCTGCACTGCCGAACATTCCATTGAGCATGCACTCAGCGCCTATCATCAAGACTTGCCACACGGAGCAGGACTAATAATAATCAGCGTGGCATATTTCTCGAAGATAATCTCTCAGCACGTTTGCAACGAGCGTTTCATCACCATGGCAAAATTGCTTGGCAACACAAATGCCACAAAGCCCGAGGACTTCATCACAGCATTGAAATCCCTGCAAAAGGCTTGCGGAGTTGACAATCTAAAGATGTCCGACTACGGCATAAATCCGTCGGAATTCGATGCAATGGCAACCAATGCCCGTGAAGTAATGGGTGGTCTGATGGACCTTGACCGCCAGCCGCTCACTCACGATGAAGTAGTTGAAATCCTGAACAAATCGTATAAGTAAATCGTATTAATAGGTCTGCTTATTTGTTGCAGTTTTAATGGCGGCAGAAAGTGAAAAATCGCTTTTTGCCGCCTATATTTCATACAGTACTCTATGATTTCGTAATTAATAAATATCTATCTGCAATCTACCACCTGTGTCTTGTCCTCTACCAAAAGAGAAGTAAAATCATCATAACGTTTTATTCAAAACTTATTCCATAATGTGATGAATTTTCTTACGCCAACATTACAGCTCTTAATTCCAAAGTGCTTCTTTTGTCCAATCTTTAGGAAACCCCATAGCAGCGATATCAACTAAAGGATAATTAGCCAATAGTGCTTTCAACTTATCTGTCATATCATTATTGGGAGAAACCACACATAAGAAATATTTTATAATGCATAAGTCAAAATAAATACGTAAAGGATTAGCTGTCATTGTTATCCAAGTATTGGATGTCCTCTTGGGTAGCATCGGAGTAATTGTATTTTGCTTATTCCACACTCTGGCATGGTGACAGCAAGCATTTCTTGTGAGCGTTAATACTGTCACCCAAGAAATAAAGACAGGAAGTTGTAATCCAAATCTTAAAGCAACACGTTTCTTTGCTTGCGGACTCTTTAGGTTCATGAACAAATTAGTCAATACTCCCAAAGGCAATATCTCTGATAATATCCAAGCTGGTGGATATGGATTGGAATATGTATTCCTAAAGTGTACTATAAATTCTTCGTGAGATTTTTCAATCTCATGATTTATTAAAAACATTGTTTTCCAATATTTGCTTTCAGTGATATAATTGGTCTTATCTGTCATCCAAAATGGATTATTGAATAGCAAGGTACATTCATCTATGATAGCAGTTCGTAATGCAATTTCAATCTTCCCTATTTCATTAAATAGTAATAATCTCAATTTTTTGTCAAAACGATAAAGCATCATGACCTGTTTAAACGAAGCACCTGCCTTATATTGATTCTTCGATTTAGGAAAAGCCAATAACGGATGCATATATGCAGATAGACGATAGTAGCTGATAGTTTGTAGGTATTGCCTTGCCTTTACGGTATCGGATATCGAAAGCCCCCTTGATTGTAATAGTGCTACAAGTTCTCCAGCAGATTTATAGTTTTTGGTATAAGGTATCACGTTTGACAAAAATAAAAAAAACGACCCGCACATTTGAGCATTGTAAAGAGGCTTGGCGGGTTCTGGTGATGCAAAAATAAGATTTTTGTTTGGAATACACAAACTTTTCGCCAATAATTTCTTTCAAACTACTATTAATTTGATTTATCAAAGTGCAAACGCTTAATTCCATGAATAATTCACCAACTTTCCAAAGAATTAAAAGTATTAACCCCTTCTTTTCTTTATCCTTTTTTCATGGTCTCCACACTCCTCTATTCTTTATATTTGCCTAATAATTATCAGCTGTATCAAAAATGGCGAATAATAAAATGAAATCCGCAAAAATTAAAATTTCTCAAACCGCAAAATTCCAATTTTGTGCAATATCTCCATTGCGAAATGAAGTCAGAAAAAATATTGCGAAAAACACAATGAAAAATTCTGTGGGACACGCCACAAATCAAATTATCAATCAGCCAATTACAGGTCGTTTTTTGTCCCATGCGCCTGTCCCAAGAATCAAAAATTTCACTACTTCCAAATCAAATCATCGCCTATCATCACAATCATTTCACCCCACCCGTCCCATCAAATCCACAGCGAAAATTATAGTGAAAAAATTTGTGGGACAAGCAAACCATCAAATTATCAATCAGTCAATTACAAGTTATATTTTGTCCCACGCACTTGTCCCAATAATCAAAATTTTCACTACTTCCAAATCAAATCATCGCCCATCAGCACAATCATTTCACCCCACCTGTCCCATCAAATCCACAGCGAAAATTACAGTGAAAAAACTTGTGGGACACGCAAACCATCAAATTATCAGTCAACCAATTACAGGCCGTTTTTTGTCCCACGCACTTGTCCCAATAATCAAAAAATCCACTACTCCCAAATCAAATCATCGCCTATCATCACAATCATCTCAGCCAACATGTCCCATTAAATACACAGCGAAAATTATAGTGAAAAAATTTGTGGGACAAGCAAACCATCAAATTATAAATCAGCCAATTACAAGCAGTATTTTGTCCCACGCACTTGTCCCAGAAACCCAAAAAATCACAACTTCCAATGCGAATCAAAGCCAATCCTCACAATCATTTCACCCTACCTGTCCCATCAAATCCACAGCGAAAATTATAGTGAAAAAATTTGTGGGACACTCCACCAACCAGATTATCAATCAACCAATTGCAGACAAAAAACTGTCCCACGCCAAATGCAGCCCACAAAAAACTGTTATGTTGCTTTTATTTTCAAAATTAATGGTGTAACTTTGTCCGTATCGAAATAAATCCAAAAATAAATCTAAATATATTATGAGTAAAGCAACTGTAAAGAATTTGGAAGCCCTTCGCGAAGCGATGAGCAATGTTGGCGTTTCAGCCGTCATTATCCCTGGTACTGACCCACATCAGAGTGAATGTATTTGCGACTATTGGAAATTCCGCGACTGGGTTTGTGGATTCACTGGCACCAACGGCACTGCTGTTGTCACTATGGACAAAGCTGGCCTCTGGACTGATTCACGTTATTTCCTTCAGGCCGATGAAGAGTTGAAGGATTCTGGTTTCACTCTCCACAAGGAGGAAGTGCCGGGCGAGGCCACCGTCGAGGAATGGCTTCAGCAGGAACTTGAAGACGATTCTCTTGTCGCTGTCGATGGCCGTTTGTTCCCTATCGTCAGGGCTAATGCTCTTGAAGAGTTCTGCGGTCGTAATGGTTTCCGCTTTGCTGCTGATTTCACCCCTGCTGACACGATTTGGACTGACCGTCCTGCCCGCACCATGGACAAGGCTTTCATCCACGATGATAAATTCACCGGCGAAAGTGCCGAAAACAAAATCAAGCGTGTGCTTGAGCAAGTTGATGCGTTAGGCGCTGATGCACTTTTCACTCCAGCTCTCGACGAAGTGGCTTGGATATTCAATATCCGTGGCAATGATGTGGATTCCACTCCTGTAGTGATTTCCTATGCTTATATATCGCATGATGAGAATGTTCTTTTCGTTGATGAGGAGAAAATCACCGATGAAGCCAAGGATTACCTCAAAAAATCGGGCGTGAAGATTAAGAATTACGACGACGTTGAGCATTTCCTTGAGCATATATCCACCACAAGCAATGTCCTTGTTGACCCTAACTGGGTGAGCGACACTTTGGGACGTGCAATGTTGTGTGGCAAAGTTTATGCAAATTCTCCTATCGCTTTGCTCAAGGCCGTAAAGAATGATGTCCAGATTAATGGCGTGCGCAAGGCAATGGAGACCGATGGCGTTGCACTTGTAAAGCTCTTTATGTGGATTGAGAAAATGGCACCTACCGACACCATCAATGAAATTGATGTTTGGACCAAAGGCAAGGAATTCCGTGGCGAAAGCGACCTCTATCGTGAGGACAGTTTTCCTATGATTGCCGGCTATAAGGAACATGGCGCAATTGTACATTACCAAGCTGACGAACAAAGTGTCGCCGATATTCATGGCGAAGGTCTTCTGCTTGTTGACTCTGGCGGTCAATATCTTAATGGCACCACCGACATTACCCGCACTATCTCTCTTGGCAATCCAACAGCCGATGAAATTCACGATTTCACTCTCGTGCTTAAAGGCCATCTTGCTCTTGGTCGCGCTCAGTTCCCTGTTGGAACCCGTGGAAGTCAACTTGATGCTCTTGCCCGCATTTATCAATGGGAGGAAGGCATGTCATATATGCACGGCACTGGTCATGGCGTTGGTTTCTTCCTTGGTTGTCATGAAGGCCCACAAAACATCCGCCTCAATGAAAATCCGGCCACGTTCCGTCCGGGCATGATTACTTCCAATGAGCCTGGCATCTACAAGGCTGGAAAATATGGCATCCGCACCGAGAATCTTGTTCTTTGTGTTCCTGGTGTTCACAGCGACGAATTTGGTGATTTCCTAAAATTCGAGACTCTCACCCTATTCCCTTACGATACGAAATTAATCGACCTCTCCATGCTCACTGATGGTGAAATAGCTCAGGTCAACGCATATCACAAGATGGTCCGTGAACGTCTCACTCCGTATCTCAACGACGAACAGGCTGCTTGGCTTGCCGACAAGACGAAAGAGATTCACCGTTAAAATTTAAACAATGGCTATTATAAAATCTGTAAGAGGTTTCACTCCAAAAATCGGCAAGGATTGTTTCCTTGCCGATAATGCCGCCATTATCGGTGATGTCACCATGGGCGATGAGTGCAGCATCTGGTTCGGTGCTGTGCTTCGTGGCGATGTCAACACCATCACCATCGGCAATCGTGTCAACATTCAGGACGGCTCTGTCCTACACACTCTTTATCAAAAGTCGGTGGTTGAAATCGGCAACGATGTCTCTGTAGGCCACAACGTCACTATTCATGGTGCGAAAATCCACGACCTTGCCTTGATTGGTATGGGTAGTGTGATTCTCGACCACGCTGAAGTTGGCGAAGGTGCAATTGTAGCTGCCGGAAGTGTAGTTACCGGTAAGACCAAGATTGGCCCTAATGAATTATGGGCTGGAGTTCCTGCCAAGTTCATCAAGATGGTTGACCCTGCGCAAAGCAAGGAAATCAACCAGAAAATCGCCAAGAATTATTTGATGTACTCCACTTGGTACGAGCAGGACGCGCCTGAAGCCGAAGAAAAATAAGACGGTATATTATTAATGCTATAGTGAAATGGAAAATGCTAACAGGATGCAATGGGATAGGCTGATTTGCGACAAGCGATTGGGCATGGAGGATTACACCGACGCAAAAAGCGGTGGGGTCCGCAGTGATTTTCAGCGCGATTACGACCGCCTGATTTTCTCCTCTCCTTTCCGCCGCTTACAGAATAAGACTCAGGTGTTCCCGTTGCCTGGTAGCATTTTCGTTCACAATAGGCTCACGCATAGTCTTGAAGTGTCGTGCGTCGGCAAATCGCTTGCCAACGAGGTTGTGAAAGGCCTCCGCGAAAAATATGCCGATGAGCCTTGGCTCAAAAAATTGCTGGAAATTGACGAGATTGTAGCTGCGGCTTGTCTTGCGCACGACCTTGGCAATCCGCCTTTCGGTCATTCCGGCGAAAAATCCATAAGCTCGTATTTCAAGGAGGATGATGGCCAATCTTTGGAATCGATGCTCACCCCACGGCAGTGGTGCGACCTGATTCACTTTGAAGGCAATGCCAATTCTTTCCGTTTGCTTGCCCATCAGTTCAAGGGACGCAGAAAAGGCGGCTTTGCAATGACCTATTCCATGCTTGCCTCTATTGTCAAGTACCCCTATTCATCAAAACATGCTGGCGAAAAAGGCAAATTCGGTTTTTTCACCACCGAAAAGGAACTTTTTGAGCGTGTGGCCGATGAAGTAGGGCTGATTAAGCTTGATGATGAAATGTATTGCCGTCATCCGCTTGTCTATCTTGTCGAGGCTGCCGACGACATCTGCTATCAGATAATGGACATCGAGGATGCTCACAAACTGAAGATTCTCGGCACTCGTGAAGTAATTGACCTACTTCTCGGTTTCTTCGACGACGACAGGAAGGCGCACATAAAGAATGTGATGGACCGCATCGACGACAAAAACGAGAAAATCGGCTATCTGCGTTCGTGCATAATCGGTGAACTCGTCAAGGAGTGTTCCGCCACATTCATCAGTAATGAGGATGCCATCCTGAATGGCGAATTTAAAGGTGGACTTATCGACCATATCGGCAGGCGTGTCCACGACAGCTATATGAACTGCTCCAAAATGGCTTTTGCCAAAATCTACAGGGCAAGTGATGTGGTTGACATTGACCTCGCCGGTAATCAGATAATTGCCTATCTGATGAAGAAATTGATTGATGCTGTGCTTTATCCCGACAAGAATTATTCCCAGCTGCTTCTCCGCAAGTTTCCTCAGCAGTACGATGTGTATGCTCCTACTTTATTTGAGAAGATTCAGGCAGTCATCGACCACATAAGCGGCATGACTGACGTGTATGCTCTCGATTTGTACCGCAAACTTAATGGAATGAGTCTACCGGCAGTTTGAACTTAATCAATGCTTTGTGACTATGAATAGAATTTTTTTGTTGATATTGTCTTTGGTGATTTCCTGCACTACCTCAGCTCAGGAAACTGTCACTTCACCTACCGATAAGAGCGACATTCACAGTTCATCATCCACTCATGGCAGCACCTTGTTTCAAGGTTACACCCCGACGGTTCCGCAGCTGCAAAATGGCTATCAGTTCCAACTTCAGCATAATTCCTATGAATTTCCAGCTCCAGTTGATTCGCTTCGGTTTTCACTCAAGCCGAACGAGAAACTGATTATTCAGCAGCAACTTTACGAGTCTTCGCAGCTTTACGACCGCACTTATTCTTTCGGTTGGAAACGTAGTGGCCACATATATAATATGCGAAACAGCTTTGTAAGCGGTTCAAGTTCACTCAACTTGATGCCTGGAGTTGGAGCAATACGTAACGCTAATTTGGGCTACACGCACGAATTCGGAAAATTATCCGTATCTGCTAGTGTTACTGGCACTAAATATAGCCTTATGGGAAATGTGGTTGGCAATTCCTATGGCCTTTTAGCCAATATCAATTATCGTCTTAACGACCGCATTTCATTTAATGCGTTCGGCTCCAAAACTTTTGGCGGTACTTTCTATTCGGCGGCAGCCATGCCATATTTGCCATCCACTAATTACACTTATGGCGCATTCATGAATTACCGCTTCAATGATTACCTATCTACTGACGTCGGCGTGGAGCGTTACTATGATGTTTACAGCCGACGTTGGATGACTTCACCGCTTGTGGTAACGCATTTAAATGTGCTTGGCATGGACATTCCTTTCAATCTTGGCGAGTTGTTCAGAAGTATGATAATTTCAGGGCGTAACAATACCGACAGATTGAACAATTTCGGAGGAGCACCAATAAGGATACAGGCACCTCGACCTTCAGGAGGTGGCTGCCCAGTGCTTCATGAACAGAGAAACATGAAAAACCGTCGTTAACAGCATATCAGCTGGCATAAAACGATATTTTTGATTTGATCATGTCATTGGGCGCTTAGTCCAAGGCAAACTGTGCGGCTAAATGCCGAGCCAATTTCTGTCAACGGTGGCAGGCTGACCTTTTATCTATTATTTAATGAATTACGATGCTCTAACCATATTAAAACAAATAGCCCCCACGAAAATCGCAGGGGCCATTATTCACAATATTAATTGCTATGCTGTTGGCAAATTGATGCTGACCAGCTGTCGGGAAGAATTAGTCTTCCGAACCGCCGAAGTCGCCACCATTACCGGCATCACCGTTAAAAGTGTCACCGTTGCCTCCATTGAAATCAGGATTCTGGTTTCCGCCAAAATTCTCACGCGGACCATTGAAATTACCATGGTCATTGCGAGGACCATTGAATCCACGGCCACCACCACGGCGGTCATCACGCGGACCACGGCGGTCATCACGGCGGCGGTCGTCACGTGGACCACGACGGTCATCACGGCGGCGGTCGTCACGCGGACCACGGCGGTCGTCTCTGCGGTCGCCACGTGGACGTGCAGGACGTTCAACGTATCCTTCAGGTTTTTCCTGAAGAGCGCGCATCGACAAGCGGAACTTGCCTGTCTTCTTGTCTATCTCAATCAACTTCACGTCAACTTCGTCACCTTCATGAAGTCCGCTGGCTTCCATGCTGTCGAGGCGGTCCCAACTGATTTCGGAAATGTGGAGAAGTCCATCGCGGCCTGGCATGAATTCAACGAATGCGCCAAAATCAAGTATGCTGCGTACAGTGCCATGATAAACCTTGCCTTCCTCAGGCACGGCTATGATACCCTTGATGCGAGCCACAGCTGCATCAATAGCATCCTTATTGGCTGCTGCGATTTCAATTTCTCCCTTGCCGTCAACCTCGTCAATAGTGACTGTAGCACCGGTTTCTTCCTGAATGCCTTGGATTGTTTCACCGCCTTTACCGATAACGGCACCGATAAATTCCTTGTCGATTGTCATGCTGACAATGCGTGGAACTTGCGGCTTGAAGTCTTCACGTGGAGCAGGAATAGTTTCATTGATTATTTTGAGGATGTGCAGTCTGCCTTCCTTAGCCTGGTTGAGCGCTTGCTCAAGAATCTCGTATGGAAGTCCATCGCACTTGATATCCATTTGAGTTGCTGTGATACCGTCTTCTGTACCTGTAACCTTGAAGTCCATATCGCCGAGGTGGTCTTCATCACCGAGGATGTCGCTCAGCACTGCGTGCTTCACATTACCTTTATCAGTGATAAGTCCCATAGCTATTCCGGCAACTGGTTTCTTCATCTTCACACCTGCATCAAGCAGTGCAAGAGTACCGGCACAAACTGTAGCCATCGACGACGAACCGTTGCTCTCAAGAATATCACTCATTACACGGCAGGTGTAAGGGAAGTCTTTCGGGAACATACGTTTCAATGCACGATGGGCAAGATTGCCGTGACCGATTTCGCGGCGGCCTACGCCACGCTGCGGTTTTGCCTCGCCTGTACAGAATGGCGGGAAATTATAGTGAAGCAGGAAACGTTCGTGACCTTGGTCGAGAACGTCATCAATAATTTTCTCATCGAGTTTCGTACCAAGTGTTACGGTAGCGATGGATTGTGTTTCACCACGGGTGAACACAGCCGATCCGTGAGGGCCTGGAAGATAATCAACCTGGCACCAGATAGGACGTATTTCAGTCGTCTTACGACCGTCAAGACGTACACCTGTATCAAGTACGCAACGGCGCATGGCCTCTTTCACTACATCACCATAGTAACGCTTTATCATCGGAACTTTCACATCCTGTTCTTCTTCAGGAATTGTAGCGATGAAATCATTGAGGATAGCATCAACGCTGTCCTGACGCCAGTGCTTGTCGGCATTACCTGCCTGAGCCACTGCATAAGCTTTGTCATAGAGTTCGTCCCAAACCTTCTTGCGGAGGTCTTCATCGTTGGTCTCATGGCAATATTCACGTTTTGTTACGCCTATTTGTTCAGCGAATTCCATCTGCGCCTTGCAATGAACTTTGATGGCTTCATGAGCTGTTTTCAATGCCTCGAGGAGTTCTGCTTCGCTGCATTCATCCATTTCACCTTCAACCATCATGATGTTTTCATACGTCGCACCTACCATTAAGTCAATGTCTGCCTTTTCAAGTTCATCGAAGGTCGGATCAATAACGAATTTGCCGTCAATACGTGCTACACGGACTTCTGAGATTGGTCCATTAAAAGGAACATCCGAAATGGAAAGGGCTGCTGATGCAGCAAGTCCGGCAAGTGCGTCGGGCATATCTTTACCATCGGAAGAGAACATGATAATGTTGACGAATGTATCTGCATGATAATTGTCCGGAAATAACGGACGCAGAACACGGTCAACAAGACGAGAGGTCAAAATTTCATAATCGGAAGCGCGACCTTCACGCTTTTGGAAGCCGCCCGGAAAACGTCCGAATGCGGAGAACTTCTCTTTGTACTCAACTGACAGGGGCATAAAATCTACCCCTTCGCCGACTTCCTTAGCCGACACTACTGTCGCAAGAAGCATCGTATTGTTCATGCGCAGTTCTACAGCACCATCAGCTTGCTTTGCAAGTTTGCCCGTTTCGAGGGTAATCACACGGCCGTCGCCGAGATCGATGGATTTCTTGATAGGTGTAACCATTTATATTGTTTTTATCTACTTGTGAAAAATCAGCGCAAAGATAGTGAAAATTTTGGCTAATTGCCACATTTCCGCAACTTTAATTGAATAAATGGTAAAATAGAACTGTTTTCTCGCCTTACCGACTTATTTCAAAGGCACTTCAAGTACTTTCGAGGCAGGTAAATCAGGAATATACAATGTGTCACCAACAAGCGACATATCGGCTGCGCCCTTAAAATCAGCATCAATTTCCAGTCTCGACATTTTGCCTGATTTCACATCAATGGCAAACACTCCTATCGGGTCCCAATTGGTGACATACACAGTCTTCCGGTCGCCACTTACGGCTATGCCGTCGTATTGTCCCTTGGTGTCAGAAATTTTGAAGGCGTGAGGGTCATCCAAATCTGAAATCTTGCACACGCAGTCACCGCCATCGGGATAAAGCGCCACATAAAGCGAAGTGCCATCGGTGGCAAGTCCGTTAGGCGCAGAGAGTGATCTGAATGGCCTCATCTTCATTTTAGGCAACGACTCAGGCGAGCTTATATCGATGGTGTAAACCATATCTGCATCTGTTACCGACACATATAGTGTTCCGCCAATTGCCACAATGTCGTTTACAAAATCGCCCTTTGGCGTCTTTATTGTAGCTGGCACGGCTTTTAAGTCAGAAATGTCGTACACCGCAATTTTGCCAACGTCACTGACGAATAATTTACCAGCCGCTATGCACATTCCTTTAGGGGCATTCAGATTCCCGTCGGCAGGAATGAAAGGTTTCACTTGCCCATCCTTGTAATAGAGTATATACCCTTTGCCCTCGTGATTTAGTGGATTCAACTGGCTTGAGCCAAAATTGGCAATAAGCAATCCGCCATTATATGGTAGCACACTTTCACAAAACCGTATGCCATTTGAAATCACTTGAGTCACTTTAAGTTTCTCGCCATCGGCTGTTGCTTTCGAACTTGCTTTCGTACCGCACGAAATGCTTAAAGCCAAGGAGAACATCAGTATTGCTATAGTTGAAATACGAGCCTTCATATTGCCGTTTTTGAAAAGGTCATTTAAACGTTGATGCACAATTCCACAGGGCAATGGTCTGAACCCATAACCTCATTATGGATTGAAGCCCCAGCCATGCTTGGAACAAACCTGTTAGATACGAGGAAATAATCGATTCTCCAACCTGCATTTTTTTCGCGTGCATGGAATCTGTACGACCACCAAGAATATGCGCCAGCCAAATCAGGATTGTAATATCGGAAACTGTCAGTAAAACCTGCGCCAAGCAATTCAGTCATTTTAGCTCGTTCCTCATCAGTAAAACCTGCATTATGCCTATTACTCTTCGGATTCTTGATATCAATTTCCTCATGCGCTACATTCATGTCGCCGCACACAATCACTGGCTTTTTGGCATCAAGCGAAAGCAAGTATTTTCTGAAATCATCTTCCCACGTCATGCGATAATCAAGTCGGCGTAATTCATCCTGGCTGTTTGGAACATACACATCAACAAGGAAGAATTTATCCATTTCCAACGTCACCACGCGCCCCTCATGGTCATGCTCATCCACACCGATTCCATAAGTCACCGCAATAGGATTATGGCGTGTGAAAATAGCAGTACCTGAATAGCCTTTCTTTTCAGCGTAATTCCAGTACGATTGGTAGCCGGGGAAAGCAATATCAAGTTGCCCCTGCTGCATTTTAGTTTCCTGCAGGCAGAAGAAATCAGCATCCAACTGAGTAAAAGCTTCATTAAAACCTTTACCCACACAGGCACGTAGCCCATTAACGTTCCACGATATGAATTTCATCATAATGTTTCAATTTTGCTTATGGCAATTAATTTATACCATTAGCAAAGATAATGCAAAGTCTGTAGCTTTACAACAAATTTAGCATTTATGATTCTTCCGATTGTCATTTCTCCCCAGCAGATTTCATGTTTTTGGACAAGTATGCGGCTATGTCGCTTGCAGCCCTATAAACCATATCCATGTTTGGAACAGGGTACCCGACTCTGAATGACACAATAAATGTGTATTTCGGATTTGTTCGTGGATAATACCCGCAAAATTGAACGAAGCTATAATTATCTGGAATGTCATTTATTATTGACGCATAACCGGCAATATCTTTGCAAAGTCCTTTTCCGTATTTGTCAGTCTGACGTTCCATTACTCTCCTTATTGCCGCTATGTTGTTTTCACTAAACTTAGGATATACATGCGCAGTATATCCGCCCAAAGTTTCAAAAATCTTTATATCACGCTGAAAGCCATCATTGGTCAGCAGCGAATTATAGAACCGCATCATTTGGAGTGAAGTAGCGGGACGGGCATAACCAACCGACAAGTCATGAAGTTCAGTTTCAGGATATTTATTATAATCCTCATAAAACTCATACTCTATTGATTTTATACTGTCAATCCCATCTATTTTACTATTATAATCTACATAATAGCACATCTTTTCAAAAGTTTTCCACAGCAAATCCGCTCTATCTCCAAAAGTCTTTTTGACCGACTTGTATGTAGCTTCCTC
>JAKVKZ010000016.1 GCA_022484565.1 Muribaculaceae bacterium | reverse complement strand
ACTACCGCCTGTCGTGTCATCGCCGCCAAGATAACGCAGAACACGGAAATCAGTATTGTTGATGCCTCCTGTCACCCTCACACTCCTATATTTGGGCTTTGGGGAATATGCATCATTCCTCCATCCAGGCAAACTGTCGCTCAATGTCCCGGCCTTGCTCATGTGAACTGTCACCATCGACCATCCCGAGTATGCGCTCATTATTATCACAGTTGCCATCAAAATATACACTAACTTTTTCATATCTGCTATTTATTTAATTTATATCCCTCATTAGCATCTCAAAAATTCCTACGCAATAAGCCGTCATTCAGAAGATTTCAAGATAAAACGACCATAGAAGAATCATAAAGAAACATTATTACATGGAATATCGAATATTTATCAAATATTTGCAAATATACAATTTATCAGCATCTATTGACAAGAATATAATGCAATAATTGTTAAACGCCAATTGCGCTGAAATGCAACACATGGAAAAACAAAATTCAATGAAATTCCATTATCACATGCGCAACTTCCTCAAAAAGCATAAAATTAAACCAAAAATTACGCCTTTTCTGCTTAACTTCCGCCTGCCTTCATTTGGAATAGTGCATAGCATTTCTTATCTTTGCACACTTATCGTTTTTTTGTGTAAAATCCATCCATCATGATGAAGGAAAATATAATTAAAATCTTTCAGGACAGCTTCCGTGAAAACTGGGGCCTTCCGGCAGTTACCGATTACACCGACAGCAAGACTCTCTCCTATGCTGACTTGGCACGCAACATTGCCCGGCTTCATGTGCTTTTCAATCAATGCCAACTGAAACGCGGCCAGAAGATTGCGCTTATAGGCAAAAACACAACCTCATGGGTGACCGTCTTCATGGCAACAATAACTTACGGAGCTACAATTGTACCAATCCTTCATGAATTCAATCCGCACGATGTGCAGCACATTATCAACCATTCAGAAGCGGTGCTGCTTTTCTGCAGCGACAGCATCTGGGACCAGCTCGAGATGGACAAGCTGAAGGCAATCCGTGCGGTGATTTCAATCAACGATATGCACGTGCTTGCCGAACGCGACGGCGAAACCATCGGCCAATTCATTCGCGGCCTCAGCAGCCGCTTCCGCCACACATTCAAGAAAGGCTTCACGCGCGATTCCATACACTATCCCGACATCGACAACAGTCATGTAATGGTACTCAACTACACATCGGGCACAACGGGCTTCAGCAAGGGAGTGATGATTACCGGCAACAATGTGGCGGGCAATGTGGTGTTCGGAATACGCTCGCAGCTCCACCGCAAGGGCACTCGCTGCCTGTCGTTCCTGCCTTTGGCACATGCCTACGGCTGCGCATTCGATATGCTCACGCCTCTCGCAGTGGGCGCACACATAACGCTGCTTGGACGAATCCCTTCGCCAAAGATTCTAATCAAGGCGATGTCCGAAGTACGTCCGCACCTTATAATATGCGTGCCGCTCGTGCTTGAGAAAATCTACCGCAAGCAGATTGTTCCGATGATTACCCGCAACGTGATGCGCTGGGCGTTGGCAATCCCATATCTCGACACCAAAATCTACGGGCAAATCCGTAAGCGCCTTGTGGATGCCTTCGGCGGCAACTTCGAGGAAGTGATTGTGGGCGGTGCCCCGCTCAACAGCGAAGTTGAGGATTTCCTATATAAAATAAAGTTCCCCTTCACTGTGGGCTACGGCATGACTGAATGTGCGCCGCTGGTGAGCTACACCCACTGGAGCGAATACATTCCCCACACCGCCGGACGCCTGCTTCCGGGCATAATGGAGGCCAAAATCCTTTCTGACGACCCTGTGAACAAGCCTGGCGAAATATGCCTAAGGGGTGAGAACGTTATGCGTGGCTATTTCAAGAACACTGAAGCCACCGACCGCGTGCTTTACGAGGACGGCTGGCTCCACACCGGCGACATTGGCACCCTGTCACCCGACGGCACAATCGCAATTCGCGGGCGCTCAAAGACGATGATTCTCACATCGAACGGGCAGAACATCTATCCTGAGGACATCGAAGCCAAGCTGAACAATATGCCTTTCGTGATGGAAAGTCTGATTGTGGAGCGCGATGACAAGCTCGTGGCGCTTGTCTATCCCGATTACGACGCTATGGACGCCACAGGCCTGACGCGCGACCAACTGCCTGAAACAATGGAGCAAATACGCAAAGAACTCAACTCTCTCGTGGCTCCTTACGAGAAAGTTTCCGCTATCCAAATCGTTGTTAATGAATTTGACAAAACGCCTAAACGCAGCATAAAGCGCTTCCTTTATTCATAATTAATTGATTAAAAGCTGATTAATCAGCAATCAAGCGTTTTATGGAAATGTCGCTTTGTCGCCTCCGCAACCTAAATTTCTTGAAATTTATGCTGAAAAACATATTTTTCAGGGCCAATTTAGCAATATGCAAACGTTGATATGAATATTTAACACTCAATGGCGGTTTCCCGATTAAACCATACAAATTATTATTAATCAGTGGCTTACAGCGATAATTTCTCGTTTTTTTATTGTTTTTTCAAAAAAATGTGAGTTTTTCTCGAAAAAAAAATCCGAAAATTGTTTGCATGTAAAAATTTTGCCATATCTTTGTACCGTTTTTGAAGCAAAAAAAATATTGTTTTATTATTTTAAATTTAAAAAGAAATGAAAAAGTTAGTTTTATTACTTGCTGTTGTATTCAGCGTATCACTTTTCTCTTGTGGCAATGCTAACAAGGACGCTAAGGCTGCCGATTCTACAGCTGACACTACTGCTGTTGTTGATTCTGCTGCTACTGACAGTGCAAAGGTTGACTCAACCGCTGCTACTGCTGCTCCTGCTGACAGCGCTGCTGCTCCTGCAAAAGACGCAAAAGCTGCAAAATAATTTAGCAAGTACTAAAGAGTTTGAAGCTGCTCCCGCTTGGTGCGGAAAGCAGCTTTTTTTGTGCCCTTACGCATAGCCATGAGTCAAAAAGTCTAATCAATGGAATGCTCCGCATTCTCCCCCATTTCTTCAAACAATCGGCTGAAATATCCCTTGAAAAATCCTGCGAAAGCCTCGCTCGATGCCGCAATTCTGCAATTCTCCTCTGCATCCTCCATGGCAATTCTCCCGTTCTCGTCAAAGCGTTCAAGTGGAATGATATACAGCGTTTCAGGTTCCCAGCCCGTCCCTCCGTGTCCGTAGGCTATGAATATTCTGCGGTGGTTATCGTGGCCGAATCTGCGGTAGCGGTCAATCTGGTTTTTGGACAGGCAAAAAAATCTACGTTTCGCATCCCTGCTCCAGTAGTGTCGCCATTTGCATTCCACGTAATAGTCAATATGGTTCGAATTGTAAGCCTGCCTGATGTGCAAGTCAGGGTTGAGGTTGCTCTTCGCATAAAGCCCGTTCACGTATTTGTCGCCAGTCCAGTCCAGCACCTTGAATAGCTGCCTGTCAGCCAGCAGTGACACTATCATTTTCTCAAATTCCACACCGTTCCGCTCCTTGTAGTCAATCCTTTCCACTTCCGGCTTTATCCTCATGGCAAGCTCTTTGCACTTCTCTATCAGTTCGTCGCAGTCCGCTCCGTGTTCCTCGGCAAACTCCCTTATCACCGTTTCTTCCGATTGTGTCAGCAGTCCGTCAACGCATGCCAGTTTACACATCCATGCCATGCAATCCTCTGTCGTAATCATATTTGTCTTATTCATTTTCTTGTCCAATTTTTTTTACATTTCAATTCCTTGTTCCTCAATTTCGTTCAGAATCTTCTTCACCAAGTTCACAATGTATTCCTCGAATTCCCCGTTGCGCATTTTTTTCATTACGTTTCTGTCCCAGTCGCGAAATTCGTTGCGTAGAAATTTGAATCCGTATGGCCAGCCTTCATTTGGCTTTTCCCAACTTTGCAATAGTTTCTTGCAGGGAGTATATTTATGTATATGTCCCGAATTTCCGCCAATTCCAATATAGAAATTATACCATGGTCTAATCGTTTTTTGATTCTTGATAACAATAGCCTTCTCCTTCCATTCCGGTTTACTGAAGAATATTGCCACATCCTTTCCTTTTTGGAAGTTCGGCGATAATTTGCATTCCATGCCTTCCGCTTTCATCGCCTCCTCAATGCCTTTTATGGCATCGTTTATGATGGTCTTTTTCCACTCCGAAGCCCCATTCAGTATGCTGATCACCTCATCCGTGTTCTCCACCATCAGTCGGGTCAGCTTGTCCTGTTGTTCTTTGTTCATATTTTGTCCGGTTAATTCTTTCAGCAAATTGTTGTATTGTTTCAAAGTCTCCCTCACGAGTGGTTGCCCTTTGGCAATTTCAGTGCATTTTTCTATCCAGTCGATTATCTCGTCATGATAGCTAATCTGTATATATTCCACACCTTTTCCCGAGTCGTCCGATGCTTCGTGTCCGTCAAGGGTCAGGTAAATAATTTTATAATCCTTGCCCCGCTTCTTCGCATAGTTGTTGTAGCGTTTCAATTGCATGGGCTTGTCATCAGCATATATTTTGTTTTCAATGATTATCAGCTTATCGCTATTCTCCACCGCAATGTCAATTCGGCCGCCCTCATTTTTTTCATAATGAACCTTTCCGATTGCCACTTCCGCTTTTGCCGTTGCCTTATCCGTTTCAAATCTCCATTCGTTCAGTTCAGGAATTTGCTTAATAAATGCTTCAAGGAATTTAGTTCCCGCGCCGTGGTCGCCCTTTGGCGACAGCAGTTCACGGATAATAGCCGAGTGCGTTTTCACCTCGTCAGTCCGTCGGTCCACAATGCAGAACACGTTGAATCTTTCGCCTCGTCGTTTCTCTTCCTCGCGGATAGCAGCAGCCTCAGCCACCAACGCTCCCACCTTTCCAAGAAACGTTTTCGTATTCTCCGTTTCGTCCATTATGCAGTTATTTAATGCCCCATCAAGGACTCTCTCTATTATTTGATTTCTTTTGTTATGCGCTGCATGATTTCTTGGTATTCTGCCAGTTTCTTGATAATCTCATCTTGGTTTTCACCTTGAATGATTGGCAGATGTAAATACACGCGATTGTAATCCGCATTTTCGTCAAGATAGCAATCCTTGAATTGCTTCATCACAGCCTCTTTATATGGATGCCAATCTTGCTTCCTCCATGTGGTTATGCAGATGCGGAATTCTCCTATAGGATTGTCCTTAGTTTCGGCGAAACTGCTTTCGATGCCTATTTTATGCGTCTCTTTATTGAAAAATATTCCCAAGTCGCATCCTCTCCATATCCACCAATTCGCGCCAGTCAGATTGGTAATGCGCTCTTTTAGAATTGCGATATACGCCTTTTGGGTATCAGAAATGCCCGTCTTGAATTTATTGTAACGGTCTATCAGTTCTTCAATTTCAGCTTTATTTTGATAGAAGAAATTCTTTTCCACCTGTTCGCAGTCATTTATCTTGTTTTCTATAGTCATGATGAAGTCGAATAAAAATGTTATATATTTTGGGTTGCCACCTTGTATGTAATTGCCTATGTTTTCTTTCACTATGCTCAATAATTGCTCGTAATATACGATTATGAATCCCGCTTTCTTAATCCTCGATAATTCTGTGCTGTCCAATATATGCCTCACCGACAGCACTACATATATTTTCTTTTTGTCTTTATAAGCCTGCTCGACATATTCGCGATAGCTGTCAAGAGGATTGTACACTTCCGCGTTTATCTTGTTTTCTATCGCAATCACGAAGTTGTCAGTGATTATAGTGATGTCAATCCTTTTATTGTCACCTGTGATTTCCTCAGTTTTCACATCCACACTGCTGCTTGTGTATTCCAATTCTTTACCGGTCGCATCTATCAGTGAGTTTATGAACAGCCCTTTTAGCCGATGCTCATTGTTGGGATTGAAGTAAAATTTCAGTATGTTGCTGCATCTTTCTTCAAAGCGGTCACAAGTAAGTTGGCATATATCCATAAAAGTTTGTTCTTCATTTTTATGAGGTATGCTTTTATATGTCTCTAAAAGTTTCTCGTAATCTTCTGTCATGCAAATGATTTCCAAGTTGTTGGTCAGCCCGCTATCCTTTATGGCAACCTGAATATTAGTTCTATAATTGAACAAAATTACGAATCTGCCGCGATTAAAGCAAAAATTCAAGAGAATTTAATTCGGCTTACAATAACGCACTGTGAAAGAAACCAATCGTATTATTTATGGGTGGAAACGCGGCAGTAGTTAAGTGATGCCAATTTTATCATCAAATTATTGGTCCTATTCTTATCATATCCCGTACAATTTCCCGCATTTTTTTGTCAAATCAAGAGTTTTTTAATATTTTTGTTCCTAATTATAGGATGATGCCTAATAACTATTTAAACGCCTGAAAAATGAATAAATTGACATTGATTTTACTTGCCATTTGCTCGATGCTTTTTATCAGCTGTGGCCAGTCACGTGAAAAGAAAGCTGAAGCTATTGTAAAGAAGGTAATTACGCCAATGCTTACAAATGCTTCAAGTTACGAACCTATTGAAACAAAAGTTGACAGCGCTTTTGAAAACATCTACATTGATCCTGATGCAGTCAGGGCGGCTTATGAGCTACTCGACTTGGAATCAAAGAAAGAGGATTTAACCGATAAGTTAGACCTCGAAAAATCCTCAGCGGCGATGAACTCTAATCCTTATTATATGAGTGAATATGAGAAAGAGAGCATTCGGCAGGCTAATGAAAAAATAGACAAGCTTTCCAAACAGCTTGAAAAGATCTCAGCGAAGGAGAATGTGCAGCAGAAAATCATAAGAGATAGAAATAGCAAAATTAAAAAGTCCAAATTCATAGGCTGGATAATTACTCAGCGCTTCAATTCCGCCAACGGATATGGTGTAAAGAGCGCAGAAAATATAGCTATTCTTGTGGATGAAAAAATGGAAAAAAGTTTAATGATTTACAATCTTGATAATAATGCCAAAGATGGTATGGAAAACATTAAGGACATCATAGATGATGTGTTGACTAATGATTCCATTCCCAAATAAGTAGCAGTTATATCCTCCCTAATCATTCCATTGAAGTAGGGGCGGATCCATGTATCCGCCCTCACGCATCACAGGTGATTTATTCAATAAAATGTTTACATTTTAAATCCCATCAGCCTCATTGGACCCATCGGCCACATCAGCCCCAAAATCCAAAAAGCAAAATCCAAAAATTCATTCCGAACGCATTCGTGAGATTTGTGCGCCAAAACTTCCCCCAAAGAATGCGAAGCATTTTAATTATGAGCCTTATATGCCCTAAAATCAAATATGCCTTATTCACTATTCACTGCTGACTTTTTCCCATTTTCTTGCACCATCAATTTCCTGAGCCATTAACTTCGCGCGAAAAGAGCAGCCATGAAAACCAGTCAATCACAAATCTCACTCCCCAAAATCTCCGCATCATCAAGAATGCGTAAAACGTGCCTAATGAAAAGCCTGTCCCAGTTGTCCCACCAACTTCTCAATGTCCCACAAATCCGTGAAGACATTAATATGCTAATAATCAGCTATTTAATAAATAAATTCCCCTGTCCCAACATCGCGAAAAATATAGTGAAAAACTTTCTGGGACACTCCACCCACAAATCAGTAAATCAGCCAGTTGCAAGCCAAATTTTGTCCCACGCAAATCCGAAAATCTCAGTAAAGAAAATTATAGTGAAAAACTTTCTGGGACACTCCGCCCACAAATCAGTAAATCAGCCACTTGCAAGCCGAAAATTGTCCCACGCCAATCCAAAAATCTCAGTAATGAAAATTATAGTGAAAAACTTTCTGGGACACTCCTCCCACAAATCAGTAAATCAGCCATTTGCAAGCCAAAACTTGTCCCACGCAAATCCAAAAATCTCAGTAATGAAAATTATAGTGAAAAACTTTCTGGGACACTCCACCCACAAATCAGTAAATCAGCCAATTAAAGGCCAAATTTTGTCCCACGCTCATTCCAAACTCTCATCTGAGTTTGTGGGTATTGAAATGGCGGGCAGTGCGCAGATAGAAAATAATCACGCCTACGGCATTCACGCCAAAAGCTGCCCAAAATGCGGAATGATAACTGAATGTCTCGGCCACAACTCCTCCAACAAGCACTCCGATGCCCACTCCCACGTCCCAAGCTGTGAGATATGTGGAATTGGCTGTCCCGCGCTGATTGTTGGTGGCGAGATTCACGAACATGGTATTGAACGCCGGTGCCATCGACCCGTTGCCGAGGCCGATTATCAGTGCCGCTCCGTAATAGGCAAACGGCTGGCGAATTGCGACGAACATAAGGTAGCCAAGCAGCGACAGTGTAAGCCCCATTTTGGCGTTCCGTGTAATTCGGCCGGTGCGCAGACTTCGGTTGGTGAAAAGTCGCGACGTGATAAGCCCGATTGCCATCATCAGGAAAAATCCTCCCGTCCCGGACGTTATTCCAATCTCGTCTTTTCCATAAATTGCGAGATAAGTCGAGAGTATTCCGAACGAGAACGATATAAATATAAGGTTGAACGCCTCCATCCATCCTTTTGTCAGGAAAAATCTGTCGAAGGAAATCGGCTGCTTGTCCTTCACTGTGCAGCGGGCAGGCACTTTCACCGTGGTGTCCACAATGAATCCTATTGTGGCGGTGATGAGGGCGGCGGCGAAAATGTAATTATAATCAGGATGAAATGCATAAAGATAAATTGATGCTGAAGGCCCCATCGCCATTGCGAGGTTGTTGCTTATGCCGTAGTATCCAATTCCTTCGGCTCGGCGCGACGATGGCAGCACGTCGATTGCCACTGTACTGTTCGACACGGTCACCGCTCCGAATGGAATCCCGTGCAGTGTGCGGACTGCGGCAAACAGCAGGATTGTGCCGGCTGCAAAATAGCCCGCGAAGAAAATCGCGAAGCAGAAATAGCATATCAGCAGCACATTCTTGCGTGGAAAACTGTCAACGAGGTATCCGCTGAATGGGCGCATCATCAAGGCGGTGATGGTGTAGCCCGAAAGCACGAAGCCTATCATGTCCTTGCCGGCATGGAAGGTGTCGCGCAGGTATAGCGGAAGCAGAGGCAGCAGAAGATAGAATGAGAAAAACAACATAAAGTTGGCTATGTTGATTTTCACATAATTGCTGTTCCATAATTTCTCTTTCTGTTCTTTCTGCATATTTATTCTGTAATGGTCGCTAAATTTCTTCGCCAAGGAGTGTCGCCGACGTTGCGCTGGTCACTTTCACCGTCACAAGGTCGCCGGCATGATGGGTTCCCACTGGGAACACTATCACCTTGTTCTGCTGGGTGCGTCCGAAAATATCGGCACGTGAGCGTTTTGAATAGCCCTCCACAAGCACTTCAAAGGTCTTGCCCACGTCGCGTTGGTTGCTTGCAAGCGACAGTTCGTTCTGAAGTGCAATCATGCGGTTGAGCCTGTCGATTTTCACTTCTTCAGGCACATTGTCGGGCAGGTTTTTCGATGCGTAAGTGCCCGGGCGCTCGGAATATTTGAACATGAAGGCGGAATCGAAGCCAACTTCACGCATAAGGCTCAGAGTGAGCTGGAAATCTTCTTCGCTCTCGTCGTGGAAGCCGGTAAAGAGGTCGGTCGAGATTCCACAGTCGGGAATGGCTTTGCGGATGGCTGCTATGCGGTCGAGATACCATTCTCTGTTGTAGCGCCTGTTCATCAGCTTCAGCACTGCATTGCTGCCCGATTGCACTGGCAGGTGGATGTGCTTGCATATATTGGCGTGTGAGGCGATTGTTGCGATCGTGTCATCGCTCATGTCCTTAGGGTGCGATGTGGTGAAGCGGATGCGCATTTCGGGTGCTGCTTCTGCCACCATGGCGAGCAGATGCGGGAAATCCACCGTTTCTCCGCCGTCGGTTGGAGTGAAGTTATAGGAATTCACGTTCTGGCCCAGCAGTGTCACCTCGTGGAAGCCGCGCGATTGCAGGTCGTGCAGTTCGGCAAGTATGCTTGCCGGTTCACGGCTGCGCTCACGCCCCCTCGTGTAGGGCACGATGCAGTAGGAGCAGAAGTTGTTGCAGCCCCTCATTATGCTGATGAATCCGCCAATCCGGTTTCCGGCGATTCTGGTAGGGATTATGTCGCGGTAGGTTTCGGTAGTGGAAAGGTCTATGTCGATTGCTTTCTCTCCGTTCTCTGCGGCAGCCACAAGATTCGGCAGTTGCAGGTAGGCGTCAGGGCCGGCCACGATGTCAACGTTATATTCGGTGATTAGCGTCTGCTTCAGCCTTTCGGCCATGCAGCCTATCACACCGATTATCAGCCTGCGGCTTTTCTTCACGGGTGCAAGTTGGCGAATGTGCGAAAACACCCGTTGTTCGGCATTGTCGCGCACTGAGCAGGTATTGATGAACACTGCGTCGGCATCGTCAATTTTGTCGGTCAGGTCATAGCCTGCCATTTTCATTACGGAAGCCACGACTTCGCTGTCGGCCACGTTCATTTGGCATCCGTAAGTGAGAATGTGAAGACGTTTTGTGAATTCGCCAGCACTGTATGTAAGATGCTGGCTGTCGGGGATATGATTTGTTGACATTTGAGTAATGAATTCTGAATTGGACTGCAAAGGTAGTGAAAAAACTTGCCATAGGCAAAAAGCGCTGAAATGGCAGCCCATAAATTGTTGAAAATTAATGTATCGGAATAATATGAGTATATTTTTGAATGTTTTTTTGGTTAATAGGCAAATAAACTTTAATTTTGAGGAAATTTGTAGTCCAATGGATGAAGTGAGCGTTTGGATTTATGTCATCATAATAGGTGGAATCTTGCTGAGCTCGATGTTCAGCAAGAAGAAGCAGCCACCGCGGCGTCCCGCTGAGCGTGAGGTTAGGCCTTATGCCCCTGTCCCGCCACTAACGCCGTCTTCACCCAAGCCTCAGTTTAAACCCATTGCTGCTAATCGGCCTCAGCCCGCTGCAAAGCCCGTAGCAAGGCCGTTCATTCCCGAAGCTCCGTCGCAGGAGGGAGTGCATTCATTGCCTGATGTGCCTCCTATTAATGGCTTCGTCAGCGAAGGCTTCCGCCAGAACCCTTACGTTCCGCGCTCACCCGAGGAATGGCGTAAAGCCATAGTTGCCAACGAGATTTTAAAACGTAAATTTTAACCTTTCAATATAAATCGAATAAAAGTTAGTTGAACATGAAATTTCCAATTATTACTGCCGAAGAAGCAGCCGAGCATTTTCAAAATGGCGACACCGTGGGCCTCTCAGGCTTTACCATGGCAGGTGCCCCTAAAGTAATATCAATGTCAATTGCGGCCAAAGCCCGCCGTGAACATGAAGCTGGACGCGAATTCAAGATTAACATCTTCTCTGGGGCCTCTACCAGCGATTTCGTCGATGGTGAGCTTTCCCGCGCTCATGCAATCAACATGCGTACTCCTTATCAGGCCAACAACAAGGATTCACGCAATGCTATCAATGCACACGAGATGCACTATTTCGACAAGCACCTTTCCGAACTTGCCCAGGAAGTCCGTTATGGCTTTTTTGGCGGTATCGACAAGGTAATTATCGAGGCGCAGAGTGTCAGCGATGATGGCGAAATCGTGTTGAGCACCGGAACTGGCAACATTCCTACTTTTGCCCGTCTCACCAAGGAGATTTACATTGAGCTTAACGACCAGCTCTCACCAAAGATGCTTGGCCTGCACGACATTTATGTTCCCCTTGACCCGCCGAGCCGTCTGCCTATTCCAATTCTCAAACCGAGCGACCGTATTGGCTCGCCTATCCTGAAAGTTGACCCTAAAAAGATTGTCGGTATTGTTAAGACTTCAATGCCTGTCGGCAAAAAGCCTTTCACTCCTATCGACGACAAGACCTTGCAGATTGGTAACAACGTTTGCGAGTTCCTTCTTGGCGAAGTCCGTGCCGGCAGAATCCCTAAGACTTTCCTGCCTATTCAGTCAGGTGTGGGCAACGTTGCCAACGCAGTGCTTGCCGGCCTTGATGCAAGTGCCGAAATTCCGCCGTTCCAAATGTTTACCGAGGTCATTCAGGATTCCGTCATTAAATTGATTGAATCAGGCAAGTGCACATTTGCCAGCACATCTTCAATGACCATCTCTAACGATGCCATGGAAGAATTCAACAGCAATCTCGATTTCTTCCACGATAAATTGGCTCTCCGTCCGTCGGAAATCTCCAATAACCCTGAAATTATCCGCCGTTTGGGCGTTATTGCCATGAACACGGCTCTTGAGGCAGACATCTTCGGCAATGTCAATTCCACCCACGTTGTAGGAACTAAGATGATGAACGGCATCGGTGGTTCTGGCGACTTCGCAAGGAATGCCTATGTGAGCATCTTCAGTTGCCCGTCAACTGCCAAGGACGGCCTTATCAGTGCCATTGTTCCTATGGCTACTCACGTCGACCACAGCGAGCATTCTGTTGATGTCATCATCACAGAGCAGGGCTTTGCCGACCTTCGTGGCAAGGATCCTATTCAGCGTGCCCATGAGGTTATCGAAAGATGCGCTCATCCTGATTATCGCCCATTGCTCCGTGAATATCTTAATATGGGCAAGATTGGCCAAACTCCTCACACTCTCCGTGCAGCGTTTGCATTCCATGTCACGTTGAATGAGCAAGGCGATATGCGCAAGACGGATTTCTCTAAATTCATGAATTAGCCTGATTCCGCTTCCCCGTAGGGAAAGCACGCTTAGTATAAATGAATGCCGCCCATCAATTTTGATGTGGCGGCATTTATTAAGAGGTTTTGGCATTCCTTTTGTTATACTAATCATAGCTTATTGGCATATTCGAAAAATGCTGAGCATTTTATAACTTAGATAATGGGAAAATGCTAAATTTGCAGCAAAATATATGAGAAAATGAGAAAATTATTGACTATAATCATGACGGTGATGGTGCTTGCAGGCGTGAGCACTATGATGACGGGCAAGGAAAGTAAATACTATGCCACAAAAGTAAAAAAGGAATATGCTGACTCGGCTCGGAAAGCGGACGCGGAAAAGATGACGCCAGGAAAGGCGATAAAACGTTTTGCTGGAAAGGTTGACACGACCGGCACGAAGATTGGCGATAAGGCTGACAAGGCTTTCAGACAGGTGAAAACGTCTGCTGATAGCGCTGGATGCCGAGCTAACGAAAGAGCTAACAGAGCTGTGCACCAAATGGACACGATTGGCAACAGGACTGACATGAAAATCAGAGAGATCTCGGAGAATATGGACTCGGTGAGCACAGCGGTGACGGAAAAGGCTAAAAAACAATGGCATAAGACGAAAAAGGGCGTGAATGAAGCTAAAAATGCCATTAAAGGGATTTTCAAGAAGAATAAAGAAGACTGAAGACAGTAACTGATACTTTTAGAAATGGGAAAATTAAAAATACAAATAACAAAAAACTAATTGAAATGAGAACAATTAAAATTCTATTCGCCATGGCAATGATGATGATTGGCATCAGCGCACAATCGGAAAACGTGATAACCATGATAAGCAACAAGAACGTCGGTGACTCGATTTGGCTGGGTTTCAAAGCCAACGGCAATTACGCGCTAACCGGCGTGAGCGGCAAATACGAGGAAACAGGCAGCCACTTCGCATTGACATCTGACACAATTACATTGACTGGTGAAATCAAGTCGCTTAACGCACACGACGACGGTCTGATAAAAATTGACGTGAGCGAGGACACGGCGTTGACTACACTTATCTGCACGAATAACGACCTGACACAGCTTGATGTGAGCAAGAACACTAAAATGGACTGGCTGGACTTTTCCCACAACAAACTGACAAGCATAGATGTGGCGAACGACACGGCACTGACAGTGCTGGACTGCAGCTACAACAAGCTGACAAAACTCGATGTGGGCAATAACCACCATCTGGATTTCCTGTACTGCTACAGCAACTTAATCAGCGAGACAAACATGAGCGTGCTGGTTAATTCGCTTGTGAACAGGCAAGGCGATGACGAAGGGACAATAGTGGTGGTGAACACCGATGGCGACACCAACGTGTGCAATACTGACCAAGTGGCAATAGCAAAGGCGAAGAACTGGAATGTGGAATCGTCGAACAATGAGGATGCCTTCAGCGACTATGCCGGCTCGCCAGTGAGCGGTACAGAGCGGATTGCCGATGACGTAAACGCCACAATCGTGGGAGTGTACGACGTGAACGGAATCAAAATTGCAAAAATGCAACGGGGATTAAACATAATCAAAATGAGCGACGGGAAGGTGAAGAAAGTGTTCGTAAAAGAATAAACTTGTTTTTTGAGGGAGATATAGCTCAACGTAATGCGGGGAGGATTCTTGATAAAAGTTTAGAATGGACTCGAAAATATTATATTTTTTGATAAAAGTTTAGAGTGCACTCGAAAGTTTTGGATTCGGAGATTACAAAAAAGCTGCCCCACTGATTTCACAACCGATGGTGCAGCACACATGATTACATTGAAAAGGTGAAGCCGACACTCCGCTCAGGGTGAACGGCCCACCTTTACTGACAGATGAAATAAGCTATATAATCATTAAATTATTAATTTATTACATCTTTTGCCATTAACCGACGGCTACGCCTTAATCATTGCTGATTACTGCCGTAACCGCCGGATAAATTATTTTACTGAGTTACACGCATCAGACGATAATGCCATGAGATGCCGTTCTGAACGGAATTGAACTCAAGGACATTAGTGGTCATCTTGGTAATCATCACTCTCGGAGTGGCAAAGAAATCATCTGACGAAATGTAGGAGACGATTGTCTGTGCAGGGAAGGAGATGTAATAGTTACCGTCGTCGCCAGTGGCGAGTGTGTAGGTAGTGGTCTGCTTAGAAGCCGTTATCTGATAATCCTGCGTCTTGTCGGCACCTTCAACGGCACGGGCTACCAAATCGGCAACTGTGACGCCATGGTTCATGTAAACTGTACCGCCCTCGCCCGGGTCGAATACATAGGAACCGTCGGCATTGAAAGTGAGCATATCGTCGTAGAGACCCCAACCAGCCTTGTCGTTTGCAGCAGCGCTCCACCAACCAGTGGCGTTGGAAGTGCTCTCACCGCAGCCAAAGTGACCAGGAGTGGTGGATTCCCAAGTCCAAGTGCCGATAAGGCCTTTGGCGTATTCAGCAGGTGTGAGAGCCTCACCCTCATCAAATACTTTAGGCTTCTCGCCGATGGAAGTGACGAGGCGATAATGCCAAGCAATGGTGCCATCGTCGTTGATGAGATTGATGGTGTCGCTATTGATGCTGACAACGCGGAACTTAGGATTATTGTACATGTTATCGTTGGCAAGATAGCCGAGATAAGTGGCCTTAGGCAAAGTCAAGTAGAGATTGCCGTCGGCTTCCTCGAACTTCCAAGTTGACTTCTGTGCGCTCATGGCGAAAGAATAGTCAGTGTTTGCATCATAAGTAGAGCTTGAAGTGAAGTCGGAAATAGTCACGCCATGGTTAACATAGAGGCCGTTTTCGCCAGGATTGAAGGTGTAAGTGCCATCAGGAGCGAATACGAACGACTGCTTGTAGAGACCTACAGAAGCCTTGTCGTTAGCATTTGCGCTGTACCATTCAAGGCCATTGCCACCTGAAGGGCCGCAGCCAAGGTGACCTGAGCCGTTCTGGTCCCAATACCAAGTCTTGCCGGCAGCATCAGTACCTGCGAGTTTCTCCTCGTTGGTCATGACCTTAGCGACAGGTTCAAGGATGTAATGCCAAGCAATGGTGCCATTGTCGATAACGAGATCCATCTGATTTTCCTTAAGGGAAACGATGCGGAAAGAAGGCTTGTTGTAAGCATCATCGTTAGGAACATAGCCCAAGAATGTCTTGGCAGGCAGGGTGAGATACATGTCGGAGCCAGTAACACCAAAGGCGAATGTGGCATCCTGCTTGTCGGCAGAAATAGGATAATCCGCAGTGGCATCAGCAGGCTTCTTGGAAGTGAGGTCGGTGTTGGTGCAACCGATATTGACGTAAACAGTGCCGCTCGTTCCAGGGTCGAAAGTGTAAGCGCCGGTGGAAGTGCCGCCATTAGTGGCGAAGATGAAGCGGTTCTCATAGAGACCAAAACCAGCCTTTTCGTTAGCCTTAGCGCTGTACCATTCAGTGCCGTCGGTGCCCGAAGGACCGCAGCTCAGATGGCCATCCTTGTCGGCAGCAATCTGCCAAGTCTTGGTGCCATCAGTACCGCAAAGACGCGTCATATAAGGAGTGAAATCAACGATACTGTTATTGATAGTGAAAGAGACTTTCTTGTTACCGTCGCAAATGCCATTGCTATTGTACATTTTGACTTCAACCTCGTAAGTGCCGGCAACGGTGTAAATCTTGGTGTAATCGTTGATAGTGGATTTTTTGCCGTCGCTGAAAATCCAGATTGGGGAACATTGCTTATTGTTGAGGGTAAAAGTAACCTCATTTGTGGTCTGGTCAACGAGGACGTTGACATCGATGTCGTCGGCCTTGGGCACGCCACCTTCATTCGGCTCTGTCACACTATCAGGAGAGCAAGCAGCGAACGACATGGCGATAACGGCTATAGCCACACTGAAAATATATTTAAAAAATCTATTCATCGTAATTGAATTTAAAAGATTGCACATAATAACGATTAATAATCGGTGTTCTGTTCAAGTTGACCATCCGACGAATTGATTTCCGCCTGAGGAATAGGCAGATACTTCTTATTGGCGGTCCAAGCTTTAATGCGGAAACCAGTGACGCCAAGAGCGTCGGCTGCCTTATCGGTACGGACGAGGTCGAAATAGCGTTTGCCTTCGCCCATGAACTCAAAGCGGCGCTCATTGATGATATTGTCGATGGTAGCCGTCTTAGAGCCAAGGCCGGCACGGGTGCGGACTTGGTCGAGCAAACCCTGAGCATTGCCAGAGCCAGCACCGTCGAGAATCAGTTCGGCAGCATTGAGGAGAGTTTCAGCATAACGGTAGATACGGAGGTCGTTGCCAAAGTTCATCTGAGCATCGGAAACCTGACCATCGTTGTAACCAGTGCGTGCGCAATATTTGCGAAGCCAGAAACCGGTGTCCTCATAACGTGGAGTGTATTTCACATTGCGGAGGTCGTTGATGGAAGCATCGCGACGAGTGTCGCCAGCCTCAAAGGCATTGTAGGCATCTTCGCGAACAGGGCAGAAACCCCAACCGCTAGTGAGCTTAACACCGTTGCATTCAGTGCCGTCGGCAACGCCGTAAGGGCTGATAAGCGTAGGAGTGACAGTGCCACCGACATAATAAGGATTGTCGAAACTGCGGGCAGCGCCCTGATTGAAATAGTTGATGGCAAAGATGCACTCATCGTTCCATTCGCCAGCTTCTGTCCAGATGTCGGCATAATTCGGTGTGAGGCTATACTTACCGGAATTGATAATATCGTTCATGTAAGTGAGAGCCTGCGGATAAAGCGACTTGTCCTTCTCGTACATGACCACATCGGCATAAATCATATAGGCGAAAGCCAAAGTGACACGGCCATTGAGTGAGGAATCGGTCTCCTTCATAGGCAAAACGTTGAGAGCGATAGCACTCTGAAGGTCGGTGATAATGCCCTTATACACGTCAGCTTCCGAAGACTTGGCCGAAACATACGGGAAAGTGAGGTTAGTGGTGTAATAAGGAATCGCGCCCCAGAATTTCCAAAGAATGCTGTAGTAATAAGCGCGGAGCACAGTAGCCTCGGCAATGTAGAGATTCTTTGTGGCATCGTCGATGTCGGTGACGTTAGGCATGTACTCCATCACATAATTGCAACGGTGGATGCCAGTGTAGCAGTCAATCCAAAGACCATGCATAACCTTTTCAGGAGTGGCACTGAAATTGCCCATAAGATGCCAATTCTCGTTGTCGGTGGCACTTGAGCCTCCAGGCCAAACGTCGTCGCTCATCACGTCGCTCATCACGTTGAGCGGAGTATATTCTTTCTGTGACCAGTCGAAATAGGCCATCGGAGTGTAGGCAGTGACCAAAAGCTCAGCCATGTGGGCCTTAGTGGTGTAGTATTGATCGGCCGGCAATTTGGAAGGAGAGTCGAGGTCGAGAAAACTATCACTGCAGGAAGAAAGAGAAAATATCATGGTCAGGATAATGCCGACCGTAAAAATATATTTTTTCATTTTCGTTGATATTTAAAAGTTAGAAGTTAAGGTTCAAACCAAAGGTAAATACGCGGGACTGCGGATAAACGCCACGGTCAACGCCTTGAGATGAGCCATTAGTGACTTCAGGATCAAAACCGGCATACTTGGTGAAAGTGAGAAGGTTCTCAGCAGCCACGTACAGACGGAGTGAAGTGACCATGAACTTCTGGGTGAGAGATGCAGGCAAAGTGTAACCGAGCTGCATGTTCTTTACGCGGAAGTAATCGCCATCGCTGACATAAAGGTCGGAGGAAACGCCCCAGTTAACTTGGTCGTTGGAAGAGAAGCGAGGATACTTGTTGGAAGTGCCGTAGCCAGTCCAGCGGTCGAGCATCCAGAGAGGGAGGTTGGCAGAAGTGATGTCGGTACGGCGGCTGGCGTCGTAAACGTCGTTGCCGATAGTGCCCTGGCACATCATGCTGAAGTCCCAATTTTTCCAAGTTACATTGAAATTCAAGCCGTAAACCCAATCAGGCATACCTTTGCCAATTTTAGTTTCGTCGGCGTTGGTGATGGTGCCATCACCATTGACATCAACCCAGCGTACATCGCCAGGAACAGCCTTAGGCTGAATGAGTTCGCCAGCGGAATTTACGTAAGCGTTGATTTCGTTCCAATCCTGGAAAATGCCATTCGACTTATAACCGTAGAAATAAGGGAAAGTCATACCGTTAGTGGCGCGGACAATCTCGCTGATGCCCTGGCAGGACTCAACAGTCATGAAACCGGAGGAGTTGCCGAGGTTGAGCAGCTTATTCTTCACGTAGGAAGCATTAGCTCCGAAATGGAAGTTCCAGTCGGAAACCTTGTAATTGTAACCAAGTTCAAATTCCACACCTTTATTCTCCATAGTGCCGACATTGCCGATAGGGCTAATTTCGCCAACGTAACCAGGGATAGGCATATCCATCAACATGCCCTTGGTGTACTTGTAGAAGTAATCGGCAGTGAAAGTGAGTGAATTGCGGAAGAAGCCTAAGTCGAGGCCGACATCAGTCTGCTGGGATTCCTCCCATTTGAGGTCCTTATTGGCGATGCCGCCAGGCTTAACACCGGAAATAGCAGCTTGAGCAGCGCCGCTGCCATAAGCATAGTTGCTGCCGGTGGCAGTAAGAGTGATGAAACGGAAACGACCGATGTTCTCATTACCATTCTTACCCCAAGAGAAGCGAAGCTTAGCATTTGACAACCAATCAGGACGCTTCTGCATGAACGACTCGTTGGTAATGTTCCAACCTACAGAGAGTGATGGGAAAGTACCGTAACGGTTGTTGCTACCAAAGTTGGAGGAACCGTCACGACGGACAGTGGCCTGGAACATATAGCGTTCAGCGAAGTTGTAGCTGACACGACCGAAGAGCGATGTGAGAGTGTGAGGCTCCCAAGCGCCACCATAGACGCTCATCAAGCCATCAGTCTGAAGGCCTGTGCAGGCATCGATGTTAGCTTTAGCCTCATTTTCGACGAGCATGTTGTAACGCGCGCCACCCACGGTGCGGCCAGTGTTCTTTTCAGCACTTTGACCGAGAACGACAGCAACGGAATGGTCGCCGAATTTCTGGTCCCAGCTGAACACATTTTCAGTCTGCCAGTAAGTGCTGCGCCACATCGACGACCACACTTGCGACTTTTTGGAGAATTTACCTGAATCGTTGAGATAATACTTAGGAGTCCAGCCGTCGTTGCCCTGCCAGTTCTGCTCAAGGCCGAAGGAAGACTTGAAACGGAGGTTTTTCCAAAGATAAACTTCAGCGCTCCAGTTAGCGAAAATCTTATCGTTCCAGCCAGTTTCACCAGGCAATGAAAGCATGGCAACCGGGTTGGCAAGCTCATTATAATTCTTGCCAGGAAGAGTGTAAAGCCGACCGCTTGCGTCCTCAACAGGAGTGAAGTTGGCATTGCCGGCATATTCAGCGCGGGCAGCAGCTTCAGCCTCAGTGGTAGGATAATAAACGCCAAGGATAGGCGACAGCATCACGGCACTGCCGAGTATAGAGCCGAATTCGGAGTTAGTGGAAACGGCTTTAGTCTTAACGTGAGTGTAAGTGATGTTGGAAGTAAGATTCATCTTGTTCAGCCAGTCACGCTGCTTGGTGAGGTCGAAGAGATGATAAGTGGTGTTGGAACGGACGCTGGTACGCTCATATTTGGAACGGTCCCAACTGCCACCGATAATACCTTTCTGGAGGAAATAGTTGACTGAAAGATAGTATTCAACTTTTTCGGACGCGCCGCTGATGGTAACCTGATGGTTCCATTGAGGAGCGTTGGAGTCGAACACTTCGTCCTGCCAATCAGTGCCTTTTCCATAGGAATAAGGGTCGGCATAGAGGATGTCACCGCCATTGTTGACAGAACCTTCGTTCATCATAATGGCATATTCAGTGGCATTCAAAAGTTTACGTTTGCGCCATGGATTCTGCATGCTGTAAGCCACGTCGTACGACACATGCACCTTGCCAGCTTTGCCGGCCTTAGTGGTGATGAGGATAACGCCGTTGGCAGCACGGGCACCATAGACAGCGCCGGAAGCCGCATCCTTCAGCACCTCGATACTTGCGATATCGTTAGGGTTGAGGAAAGCGATACCATCTTCAGCAGGCATACCATCTACGATGTAGAGAGGGTCGGAAGCATTGATAGTGCCGATACCACGGATACGGATAGTGGAACCTGCGCCAGGCTGACCATTGTTGGAGGTGACGTTGATACCGGCAGCCAAGCCCTTGAGGGCATCGTCAACACGGACAGGGTTCACCTTGTTAAGGTCGTCGGACGACACTTTGGCA
Organism: Muribaculaceae bacterium; assembly: GCA_022484565.1. GTDB lineage: Bacteria > Bacteroidota > Bacteroidia > Bacteroidales > Muribaculaceae > JAKVKZ01. The sequence goes on along the minus strand of JAKVKZ010000016.1, from coordinate 30,162 downwards.
ATAGATGCAGTGACAACGCTCTTTTTCTGAGTACCGTAACCGATGACAACGAGGTCGTCAAGAGTTCTGCGCTCCTCTTTAAGAACGATATGCAAATCACTCATATCGCCTTTGGCAGTGATTTGCTGAGTGGTGAAGCCCACATAGGAGAACGAGATGACCGAATTTTCGGGGGCGGTCAACGAGAAGTTGCCGTCGAGGTCAGTCGCAACACCTTTTGCAGTGCCTTTCACCATCACACTAACTCCTGGCAACGTTTCATTGTCGCTGCCGGAGACTACCACACCCTTAACGGTGATGTCCTTAGCGGACATACCCAGAACTGTGGCCATCATGAATAAAGCTAAGAATAGTTTCTTCATAATCATTTAATTTTTCATTTATGTTATGGTTAATAAGTAAGATTGATTATTTCACACTGAAAGAAGCAGATAGAGAAGCATTGCTGTCGGTGCCAATCCACAAAGTGAAATCGCCCGGTTCAACAGTCCTTTTCATATCGATGCCATAGAACGCCAAGTCACTGACAGGCAACTCAAAATCAACCCGAGTTGACTCGCCGGCCTTGAGAGCCACGCGGCGGAAAGCCTTTAGCTCCTTTACGGGACGAGTGACAGAGCCGACTTTGTCGCGGATGTAGAGCTGAGCCACTTCAGTGGCATCATGGCTGCCCGCATTGGCAAGAGTGACAGAGGCATGAATCACATCACCGGCAGAATACGTGCTTTTGTCGAGAGTGATTCCACTATATGAGAACTTGCCATAGGAAAGGCCGAAACCGAAAGGCACGAGCGGGTCGAATCCGTCGTCGAGCAAGAAAGAAGTGCAGCCCAACGAGGTCTGCCCTGCCTCAACCGGAATCTTGTCGATAAGAGTCTCGGTGCGGTTGGCCGGACGGCCAGTGTTGTTATGGCAATAATAGATAGGAATTTGGCCTGTCGATTTTGGAAAAGTGACAGGAGTTTTGCCGCTTGGAGATGCCTTGCCAAAGAGAATGTCGGCAATAGCCTCGCCGCCCATAGTTCCCGGATGGAAGCAATAGAGCATGGCTTTGGATTCGTCGAGCTGCTTGCCTATGGTGAGCGGACGGCCAGCCATCACGACAGTGACGACAGGCTTGCCCGTGGCTGCAAGAGCGGAAATCAGCTGAGATTGAGCACCCACAAGATTGAGTGAAGCAAGACAATGCGCCTCGCCTGAAAGAATTGCTTCCTCACCGACAAAAGCCAAAACCACATCGGCACGTTTGGCAGCATCTACAGCTTTGGCGATGCCTTCGGTGGAATTGTCGCGGCTATAGGCGAGCGCAGGTTCATATATTATGTTAAGATTCTTACCGAACATTGATTTAATGGCATTAAGCGGAGTGACGGTGTGCGATTTTTCGCCATCGAAAGTCCAAGTGCCCATCTGCTCGTATGGAGCATTAGCCAACGGACCGACAACTGCCAAAGTGGTGACACCACTGGTGAGAGGCAGAACATCGCCTTCATTTTTGAGCATAATCACGCTCTCCTCAGCCGACTGCTTGGCGGCTGCAAGGTTTTCGGCACTGTATTTCACTGTCTGCGGCGTGGAAATGAACGGATGCTCGAACAATCCGAGCTGGAACTTGATACGGAGCACATTGCGCACGGCATTGTCAACGACCGACATCGGCACTTTACCCTCATTGACGAGTTCAGGAAGATATTTGAGATAGCAACCGCTGACCATATCCATGTCAACTCCGGCATTAGCACTTTTGCAGGCAGCATCCTTGGCATCGGAGCAGAATCCGTGATTTATCATCTCGGTTATCGACGACCAATCCGAAACCACAAAGCCCTTAAAGCCCCATTCGCCACGGAGAATATCCGTCAAAATATGATGGTTGGCCGAAGCAGGAATGCCGTCATTATCGTTGAAGGAAGTCATGAACGTGGCAGCACCCGCCTTCACGGCACTCTCGAACGGAGGCAGATACACATTGCGCATGGTGCGCTCAGGAATAAACGTGGAATTATAATCGCGACCGCCCTCACTTGCGCCATAGCCGAAGAAATGCTTTGCGCAGGCAGCAATGGAAGTGGCATCCGACAGATTAGCGCCCTGATAGCCCTTAATCATGGCACTGCCTACGACAGAAGCGAGATACGGGTCTTCACCGGCACTTTCGGCGATACGTCCCCAACGTGGGTCGCGGGAAATATCAACCATCGGCGAAAAAGTCCAGCGGATACCGTCGGACGACGATTCAACAGCTGCGGCATGAGCGCCGGCAGCAATGACTTCAGGGTCGAAGGTAGCAGCCTGGCCCAGAGGAATAGGGAAAATCGTCTTATACCCATGAATTACATCACGGCCAAAAAGCACAGGAATGCCAAGGCGCGACTGCTTAACGGCCATGCGCTGAAGAGAATCGATGCGCTTGCCATTAACCTCATTGATAATAGAACCGATTTTGCCATCCTTGATATTCTGGTAGAGGACAACATTCCATTTAGGATCGTTGAAGGAATTAATCTGGCTCAACTGGCCAAGTTTCTCTTCCATAGTCATCTGGGAGAGCAAATCCTCAACGCGCTGCTCGATGGGGGCTTTTGAATCCTTATACACTGGAGTCTTAGCCACCGAAGTGGAGACAGTCAAAATAGAAAATGCTGAAACAGCCAAAATTTCAAGTAACTGTGATTTCATTATTATTTTGTTTTTAATCCGATTGCCTTAATGTAATTAGTCTGGATGGTGCAATTGCGGAAGCAAACGCTGTCGAGCAAATCGCACATCGCCTTACGCGCCAACGCCTGGTCAGGACGCGCATTGCGCACCTCACCGAAAGTGCCGCGGGGAGCTTCGCTGAAATCCTTCACGAGTTTCCAATTTTCGGGAGCGCCGAAGCCCACGAATGAGGAATTTTCAATTTTCTTATATGGCCAGAAAGTCCAGCCGATATTATTACCGTCGAGAACGCTGACGAAATCGCTCATCCATTTGTCGGTGTTGTGCCCCAGCTCACCCATATACATCGGCAGGCCAGTCTTGTCGCGGAAAGCGATAAAATCGCCTATGGCAGCCTTAGTGGCCTCACCGCCATAGCGATGGCAGGTGAACATCACGTTGGCAGGATACGTATCAGCCGAGAGCGGAGCAAAAGCGCTGTTCCACTGCGCACCGCCCCACAAAATGATGTGGTTGGCATCAATTGCGCGAATTTCCTCAGTGGCACGCTGATAAAGAGGAAGCAGATGCTTATTGATTTCCTCCTTGTCGGTGAAATATGTGGCGATTGGCTCATTAAGAAGCTCATAGCCAAGCACAACAGGCTCATCAGCGTAATGACGTGCTATCGACTTCCAAATGGAGCAGAACTGATTTTGGCAGCCCTCGCTGAAGAAAAGCCATGGATAGCCGTAACTGTCGTCGATGTTGTCGCCAGTCTGTCCGCCAGGAGCATCGTGCATGTCGAGAATAAGGTGCAATCCGAACTCACGGCACCAGCCGACAACGCTGTCGATGCGGGCAAAGCCGTCCTGAGCGGAAGTCAAGCCCATGTAATCCTCATCGGTAAACAACTTGTAATTAAATGGCAGGCGGATGGTGTTGGAGCCGGTAGAGGCTATAAAGCGAATGTCGTCGCGAGTGATATAATTGTCCTTGAATTTTTTCCAGAAATTTGCGGTAAATTCCGGGCCTACCATCTGGCAGAACATCCTGTTGATTTCGCTTGGGGAGGCAGCACGGCTGAAGCCGAACATATAGCCCTCAGGATTAAGCCAATTGCCGAGATTAGTGCCCTTAATGTGATAAGGTTTGCCATTTGGAGCTATAATGTCGGTGCCTCTGACTGACAAAAATCGCTGTTCTGCGGCCGTATTGCCGCAGAACGCGTTCCATGTCATTGAAAACAAACCCAACAATATAACTAAACCAAATCTACGCATGAAAAAGATTTTAAGAATTATTTGAAAACACTTATGGTAAAACTAAAATTTATTGCTTTTGGAATACGCGGACATAATCCACTTCAAATGTGGCAGGCAGGATAGTCTCGTCAACACCCTTAGCTCCACCCCAATTGCCGCCCCATGCGAGGTTCAGCTTCAAGTAGAAGGCTGCATCGAAAGGCCATGAATCTTTGCCTGTGCCATCGTTGGTGTAAGTGAACAGCAGCACGCCATCTACGTAAGTCTTGATGTATTTGTCGGTCCATTCACAAGCATAAGTATGGAATCCCGTCTGCGCTCCGTCGAGGAACTTCTGCAAAGTCTTGTCGGTGGATTTCACGTGAATTGAGGATGACACATAATTAGGATTGTAGCCCACTTCCTCCATGATGTCGATTTCGCCATCGTCAGGCCAAGCCGTGAAATTCTTCGGCATCATCCAGAAAGCAGGCCACGTTCCCTTACCGGTAGGAAGTTTCATGCGGGCCTCAAAATACCCGTACTTCCAACTCTTATTCGTGTTCATGCGAACAGAATACACTTCAGAACCAACTTTCTTTGCTTTTATCTTTAAAGTACCGTCGGAAATCATGGCACACGTGTCGGTGCCGGAATGACCAGCGATGTAATTTTGCAATTCATTATTGCCCCAACCGCTGTTGCCGGTCTCATACCACCACTCGGAACTCGGCAGTGCAGGCTTGCCACCGGCGAGGCGCGCATCGTTGAACTCATCGTGCCAAACAAGCGTGTAACCAGCTGGAGTGACGATGGTAGGATCAATATCAACTTTCTGGAAGCCCTGAGTGACGGTGATGTTTTTGCGGGTAGTACCCGACTTAACCAATATTGTAGCCGTGCGTGCCGTGGTGTTCGGATTGGCTGAAATGTCAATCACAACGGATGTGGTGCCTTTCAACCCACCGGAAACCGACAAAGAACACCAAGTCTGGTCAACAGAGATGTCCCAGCCGTCGCTTGCCGTAACGTTCAAAGTCACAGAATGTTTCTGGTAATCCACATTAATACTTGAAGAATCAGTGGAAACAGTTGGAGCACTTGCAGGTTCATCACTGCCGCTATTGCTGCTGCCGCCACATGCAGTCATTAAAATGACCAATAAAAATAGTAATGCAATTTTTTGTTTCATCTGTATAAGTTTCAAATTAATTTAAGGACATCCGAAGTTTTCAACATTCATAAATATATACTTAGGTAATGCCCACAGTTTATGTTAATCTACCTTTTTGCGGAATGGTTTTCACCGCAAATCACGATGCAAATGTAATCCAATAAAATTCCAAGCGGTTAAATTTTAGTTCTACATGAATACGTCAATAAGAAAAAATAAATACGTCAAAAATACGTCAAAAAATCATATAATACTGAAAATCAAATAATAAATTTACAAATAATTAATTCAGGTTTGCAAAAATATCTCTTCATTTACAGTTTTTAATGCAATGAAGAATTTGCCTCAATCACTGAATTTGCTCAAAAAATCGAAAAGATTAGCTTCACGGTCGATATCAAATTTCTTGCGGATACGGTAGCGCATAGTTTCCACGCCTCTCACCGAGATGTTGAGTAGCGGAGCTATTTCCTTGGTGGATAAGTCCATACGCAGGTAAACGCACATCAGTAATTCCTTTTGTGTAAGTTCAGGATATGCCGCTCTGAGTTTTTTGGTAAAGCCATTATGCACAAGGTCGAACTGGTCCTCAATGCGTTTCAGCAAGTCGTCCGACTGCATATTGGTGTCAATCTGGCTATTGAGAGTCACTAACATTTGTTTAGCCTCGGTGGAAGTAGATGAAATCTTCAGTTTCGCATAAATTTTCATCAATTCCTCCTTAATCATGGTCAGTGCCTCATTTTTACGCGAGAAATTCAGCAGCAGATTCGCCATTTCCTGTGATTTGTGGTCGAGTTCATTGCGCAATTTCTCCTGTTCGAGTTCAAGAATCTGATGCTCCTTCTGCTCCGCCTCGCGCTCAAACTCCTTTTGCTGCTGGCTGAGAAGATTATCCTTTTCGCGTGCCACAATCTCCTTTTTACGCTCCACACGGCTACTCTCAAGATACAAGGCATAACGGGCAGCAGCAACAATAACAAGCAGATAGAAGCAGTAAGCCCACCACGAACGGTACCATGGTGGCAAAATCCTGAACGTGAATTCGTCGGTATTCTCAATTCCGTTGCTCGAAACCGCCCTCACCTCGAAAGTATATTTACCCTCCGTGAGATTGGTGTACTCCTTTGTTAGCGATGTGGTGTAGTCGCTCCAGCCCTCCTGCCCTTTCAGACGGCATTGATACTGCACCGTGCCAGTCTCCATAATATTGGAAGTGCCATATTCAAAGCGCAGGGAATTAAGTGAATACGGAATTTCTGGCACATATTTGCGCTTCAGATAATTGCCCGTGTAAATCACCGAATCCTTAGGATAAGAAATCAGCACACTGCTGATAAACGCCAAATTGCGGCTCAACGAGCGACTTCGCTTGGCTGAAAAATCAAGAAAAGCAAAGCCATAATAATTAGGAAGCACATACACGGAATCAGAAATAGGATAAATAGTCTCCCAACCACGCAACTGCTCAATTTTTGAAGGCAGCATAGGAATGACCTCGGCAGGAGAATTGCCGGAAACTTTTGTGCGAATAATCTGATTGTGCGAAAGCCCAAGAATATAGCCATTATGCTCCAAGAGATGCGAATACTCGATATCACCCGACAACTTGCCGTTGATGGCGGCATCATAAACGATGCGGTCGGATTTCTTATCGTAAGTGTAAATACCTTTCACAGTGCTGAAAAGCACCTTATTGCCAACCTTGCTGACATCAACATGCAGAATCGACGGAAATCCCGACGCAATCCCGTACATCTTTTTATTCACCGCCGTCATGGTGGCCAAATCAATCTTCACGTAAAGCACGCCATTGCCGTCGCTGCGTACCCAAAGCTCATCGGGCGACGACTGGACGTAATTGTAAAGGCTTTCAAACAAATTGCCAACACGCTTAGTTATGGTCCAGGCGCCATTAATATTCTCCAGCACAAAAAGTCCGTCGTAACAGCCCACAAAATACCGTCCAGAGCAGTCAGCCATAGGCTGCAAACTCCACACTCCCACGCAATTGCCTATACGCTGAAGCTGAGTGCCCTTCACAAGGAACAGGCCACGGTCGTGAAGGCAAAACAAATCATTGCCGGCACGCTCCAAGCCCCACACCTGTCCGCCCGACTGCGGGACAAAATTGATGTCGCCAGCAGTTGAGGAAGGCGACGAGAGATAAGGAGTAAGGAAAAGTCCGCGGTTAGTGCCAAGATACAGCATATTGCCCGACAATGCAGCAGCATAGCCGGAACCGATGGAATGTTGGTAACTGCTGAGGCAAGTGAGCGGCAGGTCGAGCCAAATATAGTCGATGCCCGAATCAAGGCCAGCCCACAAATTGCCGCGGCTGTCGAAAGCCAACGAAATCACGGTGTTGTTCTGAAGGCCATTGCTCTCGTCGTAGAAATCGACCGAGCCATCGGAAATATTGTAGATGGCAACGCCCTTCTGCACAGTGCCCACAGCAATCTTATCGCCAAAGACGGCAGCGCAGAAAACCTCGTTGCCAGTCATAAATGCCTCAAGGCCTGTGTTGAGTTTTTTCGCCACATTTCCATCATAGAAATATATGCCGTTGTAGGCAGTGACTACGAGCATCCCCTCACGATAAGGGAAAATGCCGCGGATACGCTTCCCGCTTAGAGCCTCGGCACCGTTGGCAGGAATGATTCTGCGCCCAACAAGCATATAAAGTCCTGTTTCGCCGCCGATGTATAGCACCTCATTAATCAAATTGGTGCAATCCAGCTTCATGTGGGTCTCCACAACGGTCACCTTGTTGCCTTCCTGACGAAGCACACGGGTGTCGCCCTGCGCATAAATTATGTGGTTAGCCTCAAAAATGCCCCATATATTATTAAGGAATTCGCTTTTCTTGAAAGTCTTGTTGAGCCTTGTGTATTTCATCACACCATGCTCATCGGGCTGGAAATAGCCGTATTCATTGATTCCGCCGGCATAAATTCTGCCTTCATCGCGTGAAACGTAAACCGAGCGCACATCAAGGCCGTTGGTGACGTGGAAATCGCTCCAGTTGTCGCCATCGAACTGCAATACGCCATTGCGGTTGGCGAAATACACCCAATTATCGTTGTAGAGCGCAATCTGCCAAGTCTGTGCCCCCTTTGTGCCGTGAGAATAGTTAGTGATGAAATGGCTCCACTGCGCCATAGCGCAAAAACCAATAGACGAAAGCAGCACGACGCATAAAATGCGCCTTACGCCAACGTTAATATTAAATTTTCGTGTTATGGACACTAAATCGTATTATTTAAGAATTAAGGACTTACGGATATAGAATAACGGCTAATTTTCAACAGTTATCTCTATCGGCGCATAATTCCAGTCAACGGCAATCCACAATGAGGAATCCGACGGAAGGAATACGTATGCCTTAGTGTTCTTATTGCTTTCGTTCAATATATCAATCTTTTCGCCATTAATTTTCACCGACTTGGGATTGACCGAAGCAGGAATGGTGAAAACGAGATTGCGCTTTGCAGGCATACCCTTGAAGCTGCCTTCAGCCTTCACATTCATACGGAGTGACCCGTTGGACTCATCGGAAGTGAAATGAATGAGTTGGAACTGGCCATTGGCTATGGTGTTAGTGCTTGTGCGGTCGTCGTCGAAAAGTGTGTATTTGCCGCTTCCGTTGCCGTGATAGTAAACCACATCGAGACGTGAGTCATCGAAATCCTCAGTGCTCTTCATTGTGCCGCTGTTCTTGACGATGAATGAGCCGGCACGTGCGAAATGAGGCAGAATGTCGAGTGGAGTGCGGTAAGTGACGGTGCGGGGACCGACATAAGTCTTGGCAGGATTGTTCATGTCAATCCAAGTTCCTTTCGGGAAATACACGTCACGGACAATCGCGCCCTGCTCCAGAACAGGAGCAACAAGCACATTGTCGCCCCACATGTATTCATCTACGCAATTATTGGCGACTTTATCGCTTGCATCGTAGAAATTAAGCGGACGGACGAAAGGAGCGCCAGTGGTGGCGTTCTCGTAGGCCAACGTGTAATTATATGGCAACCAAGCATAGCGGTCGCTGATGATTTTGTGGAAAAGATTCTGATAACCGGCAGCCGTGTAGTGATAAGGCTCAGCCCAAACGGTGCTGTGGGTGCGGAGAACGGGGATGAACTGTCCCATTTCAAGCCAGCGCACATAAAGTTCGGCATCGACTGGATTTTTCGGGTCAACGGCAAATCCGCCAACGTCGCTCGACATGTAGCCCATGCCGCTAAGGGCGGAATTGAGCATAATTGGCACTTGCGACTGAAGTCCGCCCCAACTGCGTCCAACATCGGTTGACCACGGGAACACCGAGAAACGCTGCAAGCCGGCAGTACCGCCACGCATCAGTGTCATCAGTCGGGTGTTGGGATAATCCTTGCGGAAGCCATCGTAGATAATCTGGCTCCAGACATTGCCATAAACATTATGATATTCGCTTGCTGTCTCGCCATTGTTGTGGCGCACTGTGAGAGGATGCACCTCAGGCTCGCCTAGGTCGCCCCACCAACCGCTCACGCCCTCATCGGTAAGCAGTTTATAGCGGTTCCACAGCCACTCGCGCGTCTTAGGATTGCTGACATCGAGCATACCGGCATCGCCCACCCAAGTGTGGACATCATGCACGCGGCCCACGGAGTCGGTGGCAAGAAGTCCGGCCTTCGCCATCATATTGTAATTGTCGATAGCACCTATCTTATTAATGTAAGGCTGCGAGATTATGATAGTCTTAACGCCGTCGGCACGTAAGTCGGCAAGCATTTTTTTGTGGTCGGGCCACTGCTGGGTGTTCCATTCAAAACGCCCCATGTCAGTTTCCTTGCCATACCAGTAAAGGTCAAGCACAATGGCATCGACAGGATAATTCTCACGACGGAGAGTATCGATAACGCCAAGCGTCTCCTTTTGAGTGTGATAGCCATATTTTGAGGTGATGTAGCCGAGCGACCAGAAAGGTGCCAAATCCTGACGGCCAGTGAGCAAAGTGTAATTCTTTACGACACCGGCAATGTTTCTGTCGGAGGAGGATATGAAATAGTAGGCCAAAGCCTTGCGGGTATTGGTGACGTACTTCACAGGATTTTGGAGAATCAGCTTGGACGCCGTGTAATCATCGAAAAGCACGCCGTAGCCCTTCGAGGAGATATAAAGCGGCACGGTGATGTTCATCTGGGCGGTGCGGGCCTCATGTCCATAGCCATAATTCTGCTTATTGAACATTATCAGCGAATCGCCGCGCAGATTATAGCTTATGCCGCGCTCGCCGCAGCCATAGAAAGCCTCGTCGGCATCGGAGCGGAAAGTAGCCGTCTTTTCGTTGCCGCTATTGTCGATTCCGTCGGCCTCAGCAAGCATTTTCACTCCGCCCACGCTGTAAGTGATGGCGGAAGTAGCCTTGTCAACATTCACTTCAAGACCGCCACCAATCTTTATTGCGATTTGGCTGCCGGCATCGGCTACAGAATGTTTGGCTACGGATTTCAGCACCACGGTGGCTGAAGGAGCTATTTTGGCCTTGCAGCCAGCAGGCAAAGCGGCGACGCGCACAATTCCATCGGTCATGGGAGTGATAAGCAATTCGCCATGGCTGCAATTCAGCGTTACAGTTCCGCCTTTATCCTTAAAATTCTTCACGACGCCAAGCCCTGAGGCAACGGCACTTACTGAAACAAGCGCAACAGCCATCAAAAAGGCAAAAGCGCGTAAATGAATCATCATTGGTTTCATATCAGGTATTAATTTGTTTACTTTTATTTTATCTGACGGCAAACTTACGGAAATTTATTTGAATTTCAATTCCATTTCGCAGCTATTTCACGTGCTTCAGAAGATAAAAGGAAATTTTTCGCATAAAGTTGTTGGTTTGTCAGGAAATATTCCTACTTTTGTTACTTGTAAAAGTTGTTCAGACAAAAAATTAAAGATGTATGATTCAATAATCTATAACCACTAACGCATGAAAAAAGAACTTCAGATATTAAAAAATGACCCGTGGCTCGAGCCTTTCGCACAAGTCATCGAAGGCCGTCATGGCGATGTTGAGCGCAAGGAACAGGAACTTTGCAACGGCGGCGGTACGCTCTCCGACTTTGCCAATGCCCATAATTTCTTCGGACTTCACCGCGACGGGCAGAATTGGGTGTTCCGCGAATGGGCACCGAATGCCACCGACATATATCTTGTCGGCACATTCAACGATTGGAAAGAGACTGAAGATTTCCGCATGAAGCGCATCGACAACGGTGCTTGGGAGATTCATCTCGACCACGACCAGATGCGCCACGGCGATTTATATAAACTTCATGTTCACTGGGACGGAGGCGACGGCGAACGCATTCCGGCTTACGCCACCCGAGTGGTTCAGGACCCTGAATCGCTGATATTCTCCGCACAGGTGTGGGCACCCGAAAAGTCCTACAAATTCAAAATGAAGAATTTCAAGCCTAATGTGAAGCCACTGATGATTTATGAGTGCCACATAGGCATGGCCACCACGGAGGAACGTGTAGGCACCTACGACGAATTCCGCACCAATGTGCTGCCGCGCATTCAGGCTGACGGCTACAACGCCATACAAATTATGGCAATTCAGGAGCACCCCTACTACGGCTCATTCGGCTACCATGTGTCGAGTTTCTTCGCCGCATCAAGCCGGTTCGGCACGCCCGACGACCTGAAGCACCTCATCGACGATGCGCACTGCCGCGGCATAGCCGTTATTATGGACATCGTGCATTCACATGCCGTGAAGAACGAGGTGGAAGGCCTTGGACGCTTCGACGGCAGCTACGATCTATACTTCTACGGCGACGGACGGCGCGAACACCCGGCTTGGGATTCGCTCTGCTTCGACTACGGAAAGAATGCCGTTATCCATTTCCTGCTCTCCAACTGCAAATTCTGGCTTGAGGAATACAAATTCGACGGTTTCCGCTTCGACGGCGTGACTTCGATGCTCTATTACAGCCACGGACTAGGGCAGGCTTTCGGCAGCTACGACGACTACTACAACGGCAGCCAGGACACCAACGCGATAACCTACCTGAGCCTTGCCAACAAACTCATCCATCAGGTTAACCCCAACGCCATCACCATAGCCGAGGAAATGAGCGGAATGCCAGGACTTGCCGCAAAAGTGGATGACGGCGGAATAGGATTCGACTACCGCATGGCAATGGGCATCCCCGACTACTGGATAAAGACATTGAAAGAGAAAAAGGACGAGGATTGGCACCCGACAGCAATATTCTGGGAACTCACCAACCGCCGCGCCGACGAAAAGACCGTGAGCTACGCCGAAAGCCACGACCAAGCGCTTGTTGGCGACAAAACATTGATTTTCTGGCTCATCGATGCTGATATGTATTGGCACATGATGGTGGGCGACGACAATATGACAGTGGCACGCGGAATAGCGCTGCACAAGATGATTCGCCTCGTCACCTGCTCCACAATCAACGGTGCTTACCTCAACTTCATGGGCAACGAGTTCGGGCATCCCGAATGGATTGATTTCCCGAGGGAAGGCAACGGGTGGTCGTACAAATACGCACGCCGCCAATGGGATTTGGTTGACCGCAAGGACTTGAAATACCAATATCTCAACAACTTCGACAACGACATGATACATCTGATTGGAGGCACAAAGGATTTCCAAGCCACTCCGGTGCAGAAGCTATGGGACAAGGACGATGACCAAGTGCTCGCCTTCAAGCGTGGCGACCTCGTGTTTATCTTCAATTTCAGCCCGTCGCGCTCGTTCACCGACTACGGAATTCTCGCGCCAATCGGCGAATACGACGGAGTGTTCGACACCGACCAGCCAAAATACGGTGGCTACGGCAACATCGACGAGAAAGTGCATCACCTAACCTCCGACGACCCGCTTTACGCGCCCAACGGACTGGGATGGCTGAAACTCTATCTGCCGGCACGCTCAGCGCAAGTGCTGCGTCTGTGCCCCGCAAAAAAGACAAAGAAATAATTTTCCAGTTTCCATAATTGATTGCTTTAAACCCGTCGGCCTCATTGAAGCCGGCGGGATTTTTTTACACTGAAAAATGAGAAAAAACCAATAATATGCATAAAATTTGCAATTTGAATAAAAAGTAATATCTTTGTGCCTTAATTATGTGTGTGCCCTAATTCTTAATCAATTTGTTATTTATAACAACAGGTCTTAATGAGAACATTTAAGAAAAACTCTTACCTACTGCCCCTGCTATTTATTTTATTCACAATGAGCATGGCGCTTTTTGTGTGTCATTTGATGGTGAACCATTCAGTCGCGATAACCGACTTTTCATTCATTTGCTTAACAACAATATACATACTAGTCTTAGTGGCTTTCATCTTCAACTTGAAAAGAGACAAGAAAATCCATCAATTCAGGGACATTCAGAAAGTAATCAACACCATCACGAAGAAGAACGGCGTGCAATACACTTCCTACATTGTGGAGAAGCATCGGTTTGTGAATCTGAACAAAATCGGTGAAGGTGAATATTCCGATCTGCCTCCCGAAACACTCTACGCAATGACCCATCCCGCCGACCTGAATATAGTGAAAGAGATGGTTGAGCGCATGAACAGCGGAAAGAATGAGAGCATGAACTATGAATACCGGCTGAAATTAAGCTATTCGGATAAATACATTTGGCGACAGGTGAGCATCTATCCATTGAGCCTGAATTCCGACGGCACAGTGAACACATATATCGGCGCTGACCTCGACAATGAAAAGGCACACGAAATGATGAACGACATGATGCTGTTCAGCAAGAAAATCATGTTCATAACAAGCCACAGCAGCATATTGTTCGTGCAGTACGACCGATCGTCTAGGAAATTCCTTAGGCTCGACGACACCGGCAGAGAACTCATCCATGAAATAAAGATGAGCTTCTGGCTTGACAGCATCTACCCCACCGACAAGAAAATACCATTGAAGATGCTGGAATTTATGGATAAAGGGGAAGGCGACACTTACCATGCGGAATACAGATACAAATATCCCGACGAGTACCGATGGTTCTCAGTCAACGTAGCAGCCTATGAAAAGGATGAAGACGGAAAAATACTCTCCTACATGTGCCTTGCGACTGACATCGACGAAAGGAAGAAGGCCCTCGAAAAGGAAATTGAGTTGCATGAGCAGGCTGTGGCAGCCAATAAACTGAAGACATACTTCATTGAAAACCTGAGCCACGAAATCCGCACGCCACTAAACTCTATCATCGGCTTCTCAAATTTAATCGACAAGGACACCTCGGAGGAAGATCTAGAACTATACAAGAACATCATCAACAAAAACAATGAGCAACTGCTTAACATAATCGACTATACGCTCAACCGCTCACTGTTCGAATCGGGGTTCACCAGCATAAACCACACATCATTCATGCTGAAAGGCCTGTTTGAGGAAAAATACAAGAAGTATTCCCGCGAGATGAAGCCCGGAGTGGAATTGAAATATGAATACGGAACTGACGTATTCATTGAGACCGACCGCGAATGGGTGTCAAAAATCATTGACGAACTGATGAAGAACGCAAAAAGTTTCACAAACTCTGGTTCAATCACAATTGGATATGAGCTGATAAAGAATGAAGTGAAGATTTTTGTGAAGGATACTGGCATAGGCATTGCAGAAAAGGACCAGAACAGGATATTCGAGAACTTTGAGAAGGTGAATTCATTCGCTCCCGGACTTGGCATGGGCCTATCAATGTGCAAAGCCATAGTGACAAGGCTTGGCGGCACAATCAGCGTGGAGTCGGAACTGGGCAAAGGCTCATGCTTCTGCATCTGGCTGCCTCATTAATTTGAGAGCCATGATTTGACTTCAGCAGACTTTATATGAGCCTTTATTTCAGCTTGTCAATCAGTCTTTCCATGGATTTTCATCCGTCTTGTCAGCCACGAAAGTGCCACCGACGGGAATGACGGTGCATTTAAATATCGCATCCTCTTTGGCATGGTCGTCAATAAGCAGTTCAATCATATCCTCCTCCGCAGCCTTGCCGATGATGTCGCCGCTGACATTCTTCACGGCATCAATCATCTGCGACACCGATGAATGTGTGTTGAGCGACTCCACACCCTGCTTTTTGCTGTAACTTGAATTTTTGGTGTGATGGAACACGAAAGCCTTGAACACGTGGCCATCGTCGCTGTTATGGCGATTCTCCACAGTGAACCGGCCTTCAGCCGCAGGCTCGCCCCACTCGCCGCTCTTCGGCATCGCCACCCACATGCGGTAAGTGCTGTCGGTGAGGTTGCAAGTAACCTTCAGCCAAGTGTCGCCCTCGACGGTTGACTGATAAGTCACCATCTCCGGACCTTTCTTGCCCAAAATCCCGCCATTTTTGCCATTAAGCAAAATGATTCCAGCCACCACCACAATAGCGACAATCAGCACGCCAACAATCCATTTCTTCATAATCAAATAATTAATATCCTTATTTCTCTGACACAAATAGTTCTCCAAAGTTTGCTGCTGGCTATGTTAAATCTTGCGAAAAGCATTGATTTGCACCATTTCCGTAAGATGACTTCATCACTTTTTTGAGCACTAAAATAGAAACCATTCATTTTCAGAGTATTGCTTAACCGATGATGGGTGACGCAAGGGTGGCGCAAGGGTGACGCAGAGTGGTGCAAGGCCATTCCGTCAAATTGACGCAAACATCAAAAAGTTCAAAAATCTCGAAAAATTATTGCATTTGCAATTATTATAAATATAGTTATTGAACTTACAATAAAATTCAGTTTTCCGCCCATTCCTTACACATATATAATAAATTAAAAGCGAAAAATAATTAAAACTATTGACAAACGGGTTTTCACATAGTACTTTTGCATGGGATTTCGGGGATGGATTCACACACTGTGCCTATCTCACAAATTATATAATGGCTGAACAAGAGAAAAAGTCGAAAATATCTTTCATCAACGCTAACATCACTTCGATTATTAGCGTCGCGCTTGTGCTGTTGCTGCTGGGGCTTGTAGCCCTGCTTGGATGCATAGCACGCTCGTTTGCCGACCAAATCCGCGAAAATATCGGCTTTGAGGTGGTGCTGACCGATTCAGCCTCCACAGCGCAAATCAACAGCGTGAAGAATCTGCTCACCGACGCGAAATATGTGTCGAGCGTGAAATATATCTCAAAGGATGAGGCCATGCAGCAATGGCAAAATGAAACCGGCGAGAACCTTATCGACCTTTTCGGCGTTAACCCGCTTGCTCCTGAATTCGACGTGAACGTGAAGGCCGCGTTCGAAAGTCCCGACAGCCTTACCGTCATTTCCGCGAAAATAAAGAAATTTGCGGCTGTGGAGAATGTGTATATCCATCAGGATGTGGTGGAATCAGTTAACCGCAACATCAATAGCGCAATGGTGGTGCTCTCGGTGGTGGCTGCAATGATGATGATAATCTCATTCGCACTCATCAACAACACCGTGCGGCTTACCGTGTATTCGCGCAGATTCATCATCCACACAATGAAACTCGTGGGCGCGAAGCCGTCGTTCATCAGGCGGCCATTCGTCATCAGCAACGTTGTGAACGGCGTTATCGCCGCTCTGCTGGCCATCGTTATCCTTGCGGCAGGCATCTACTATCTGCTGCGTTTCGAGCCTGCTGTCGCCACGCTTCTGTCGCTGTCGCAGGTATGGCTCGTGTTTGGCGGCATGATTGTGCTTGGAGCAGCTCTGTGCGCGGCAGCCGCGGCAATCGCCACCAACCGCTACATAAGCCTCTCCTACGATGAACTTTTCACCATGTAGCATCAAAAAATCAGAATAATAATTAACTATAACATATCAGCAAAATGGACAAAGACAAGAAAAAACCAGTTTTGATAAAAACTTCAAAGAATAATGACGTTGCATCCAATCAGGTTCCCGGCATTGATGCCAACACTGAGGACAAATTCCCGTTGACCCGCATCAATTTCATTCTGATTGCTGCCTGCGGCGCACTCATCGTAATCGGCTTCCTCTTGATGATCGGCTCTGCCAACGACGGTGCCACATTCAATTCCGACGTGTTCAGCGCCCGCCGCGTGATTGTAGGTCCATGCCTTGCATTCGTAGGCTTTATGGCAATGGCCATCGCCATCCTTTTCAAGAAGAAATCAAAATAATCAGCCACAATGACTTTTATTCAGGCGATTATTATCGCAATAGTGGAGGGACTGACCGAGTTCCTGCCGGTGTCGTCAACAGGGCACATGATAATAACCGAGAATCTTCTCGGCGTGCAACCCACAGCATTTGTCAAGGCGTTCACCGTAATTATCCAATTCGGTGCAATCCTTTCAGTGATTTGCCTCTACCGCAAGCGGTTTTTCAGGCTTAACCACACTCCAGCTCCCGAAGACGCCACTCCATTGCAGAAATTCCTGCACACTTGGGATTTCTACTGGAAACTTTTAGTGGCATTCATTCCTGCACTGGTTATCGGCGGACTGTGCAACGGCTTAATCGACAAGCTGCTCGGCAGCGTGGCAGTGGTGGCAGTGATGCTCGTCGTGGGCGGCATATTCATGCTTTTCTGCGACAAGATTTTCAATAAAGGCACCGACGACACCCCGATTACCGAAAAACGCGCGTTCCGCATCGGTCTGTTCCAGTGCATCAGCATGATTCCAGGAGTGTCGCGCTCAATGGCGACAATCGTAGGCGGCATGGCTCAAAAGCTATCACGGCGCAAGGCAGCCGAATTTTCATTCTTCCTTGCAGTCCCCACAATGTTCGCGGCCACCTGCCTCGATGTGCTGAAGCTCATTCTGAGCCATGAATCGGTAGGTTCAGGCTTCACCGGCGTGATGCTGATTATCGTGGGAAGTGTAGTGGCCTTCATCGTGGCAATGCTTGCCATCAAGTGGTTCATCGACTTTCTCACAAAATATGGCTTCAGGGCATTCGGCTGGTATCGCATTATAGTAGGCGGAGCAATCATAATCGCTCTCCTCTGCAACGTGAACCTCAGCATGGTAGATTAGTAAGCAATTTAGGATGTGTATGTTCAATCCCGTTGAAGGCGAAATATTCTGCATCGACAAACCTCTTGGCTGGTCGTCGTTCGACGCCGTGAAGAAAATCCGCGGTCGCCTGCTCCGACGTCTGCACACCAAGAAACTTAAAGTGGGCCACGCCGGCACACTCGACCCGCTCGCCACAGGCGTGCTGATTATCTGCACTGGCCACGCCACCAAGCGAATAGACGAGCTGCAGACGGGCGTGAAAGAATATATAGCCGACATGATGCTGGGTGCCACCACACCATCATTCGACCGCGAGACTGAAGTTGACGCAACTTATCCATGGCAGCACATCACCCGCGAAATGGTGGAGCAGACGTTGCAAAGTCGCTTTGTGGGCCGCATCGAGCAAGTCCCGCCGGCATATTCGGCATGCAATGTGGATGGACATCGCGCCTACAAAATAGCACGCAAGGGCCGTGAAGTGAAATTGAAGGCCAAAGTGCTTGAAATAAATGAAATTGAGCTTCTCGATTTCAACCCTCCGTCCATGCGCATCCGTGTGGTTTGCGGTCGCGGCACCTATATCCGTGCCCTCGCCCGCGACATCGGCGAAGCGCTCTCAAGCGGAGCCTACCTCACAGCACTGCGCCGCACCCGAGTGGGCAATTTCAAGGTCGAGGATTGCCGCTCGGTTGAAGATATGGCCTCATACATCGACGATGCGCCTATGGTGATACCCGACGTGGAAAAGCCTGAATAGGCCTTAGTTGCCATCAATCGACATTTTAATTTTTGAACGAACAAGAAAAAATAAAAAATATTTGAGCTATGAGATTATCTGAATTCAAATTCAAATTGCCTGAGGAACTTATCGCCTCGCATCCGGCACCTGTCCGCGATGAGTCGCGCCTTATGGTAATCAACAAAAAAACCGGCGAAATCACGCACAAAGTTTTCAAGGACATTCTTGAATACTTCAATCCTCACGACCTTTTCGTATTCAACGACACCCGCGTATTCCCCGCAAAGCTCTACGGCAACAAGGAGAAGACCGGTGCTAAGATAGAAGTTTTTCTGCTCCGCGAACTTAACGAGGAACATAAATTCTGGGACGTGCTCGTTGAGCCTGCCCGCAAAATCCGTATCGGCAACAAACTTTATTTCGGCCTCGACGACTCAATGGTGGCTGAAGTAATCGACAACACCACTTCACGCGGACGCACACTGCGTTTCCTTTACGATGGCCCGCACGACGAGTTCAAGGCCAATCTGTTTGCCCTCGGTCAAACTCCGCTGCCTTACTACATCAAGCGTGAGCCTGAACCTGAAGATGCCGAGCGTTTCCAATGCATCTACGCCAAGAATGAAGGCGCTGTGGTGGCTCCGGCTGCCGGTCTGCACTTCAGCCGCGAATTGCTCAAACGCATGGAAATAAAGGACATCGAATCTGGCTTCCTCACACTGCACTTCGGCCTCGGCAGCTACCGCGACATCGACGTGGAGGACCTCACCAAGCACCGCATGGATTCCGAGCAGATGACGGTGAACGACACCCTTGTGCAGCAGGTGAACTCCGCAAAGGAGGAAAACCGCAAAATTTGCTCAATCGGCACTTCCACACTCCGTGCCATTGAAAGCACAGTGGGAATGAACGGCCACATCAAGCCATATTCAGGCTGGACCAATAAATTCATCTTCCCGCCTTACGATTTCACTGTGTGCGACGCTCTTGTCACAAACTTCCATCTGCCCTACTCCGTAATGCTCATGATGGCGGCTGCTTTCGGCGGCTACGACAGCATCATGAACGCCTACAGCGTAGCCATCAAGGAGAAGTACCGTTTCGGAGCTTACGGCGATGCCATGCTGATAATCTGATTTCACATCACCAATTATATGCGAAAAGCAGCTCCATCGTTGAGGCTGCTTTTTGTTTTGTCTGTATTTATCCGCTGACTATGCTTTTCAGCTCGGCGAATACATTGTGTAGTTCGTGTCTTTTCGCTTATGGCCCACAAACTTGTAATACAAGTTCACAACCGGCCTCAGCAGCGAGAAAATCGGCACGCTGAAGAAGAGCCGCGGCATCCTGAGCATCCGCGCGTTAACGCGGTAAAGTATTATCTGCGGCAAGGTAAGCGCCAAAAGCAGAACCAGCGCAATCACATAATTCAGGATATTCGCCCAGCCAACGGCAGCTATTGCCACCATCAGCGCAAAGTCAAGGTAGTAAAGCAGGCTCATCGCGCCAGTCTCCGCAAAAGCTGAAGTTCTGATGAACTTTTCAGTGAAGTCATGCCGCAATTTCAGCTCGCGGTGAGCGTCGGCAATATTCTCATAATGCGAGGTCACCATGCCTTCGGGAGTCATTTCCACTCTGGTATTGTCCTCGCGTGCCACCTCGCTGACGAAGATGTCGTCGTCGCCGTAATGCAGGTTTATGGAATTTGCGAACCCGTTATTGTCGAAAAAGGTCTTTTTCCTGAATGCAAGGTTGTCGCCGATGCCCCTATAGGGCTTTCCGCTCATCGCATACGCCAGCCAACGCCCGCTGTTCATCACTATTTCGTAACTTCTGTACCAACGGCCATTTCCTTTATCATTGCCGAAGTCGTAAGTGGAATATCCAATCACCACGTCGATGCCTTCAGTGAAATTGCGCATCATCGAGTTAATCCATTCCGGCCCCGACGGCTCGCAATTGGTGTTGCTCACCAGAATATAATCGTATTTCGCCGCCTTTATTCCGAGCATCAGTCCCAATTTCTTTCTCGAGAGGAATCTGGCATTTTGTGGTATAAACGTCTGATACAGATTAGGGTATTTCATCTCCATTTCGCCAAGCACGTCCTTTGTGGTGTCGGTGTAGCCGTCGTTCACCACAATCACTTCGTATTTGGGATAGTCCTGATTGAGCACAATAGGAAGATATTTCTCTATGTTTTCCGCATCATTGCTTGTGTACATCACCACCGACACCGCAGGTTGCTCCTCACTGTATGTCTTTTCCTCGTGACGGTAGTGCCGCAGCACCCTATAGCGGTGGCTGAACCAATAGGCCAATATTGCTGTTATCACCACTGAAATGCCTGTAAGAAGCATAATTAGCGGTGTAATTTCCAATGTGAATTTTAGCATCTATGTTCTTCTTTTTTCAGTACAAAAGTAATACAAGCCGAGCGCAATAGCAAAAAATAGCTTGCTAATTTTTTGGATTGCCGATGCGCCCGGTTTGTATTATTTGCCGAAGTACGGCAAAGGAAGTATGCGCAATAGCAAAAAAAACCGCCAAATCCTCACGGACTTGACGGAAATTAAAAAATATATATTTTTCACCGGCATAAATGCCGATATAAAACCTTAATATGCAAATGTACTAATATTTATTTATTCAAGCAAGAAATTAGGCCAAAGAAATTTGAACCTTACAGTGACAATATCCGTCGCCGCGCTTAACTACTGAGGCAGTGGCATCATTTTTCAGACCCCACATCGATATTTTAGAAATTTTACGTTAATAGTTAATTTTTGTAAATGGACTGTATATATTTATATATTTCAGTGCTTTAGCTCCAATTTATGGCACATATAGTCCATTTCACATTTTAACAATGACACACATAGTCCATTTTTTGGTCACATAGTCCACTGGAACGGGGATATATTGATTTCCTTTGCTGCGTGATTACATCGCGACAACGATGCTTTCCAAAAATGCCCGTTTTATGAATTTGAACTCGTATATTAAATTTAAAATTTATGACTACTTTTAAAAATTTCAATTCCTTTGCGAAAATTGCAAAAACAGTTTTGCTGATTGTGCCTTTTGCTCTGTCAGCCTGCGGTGGCGGTGGAAGTGATGAACCCTCCACGCCGTCAACACCCTCCACACCATCCACGCAGTCGATAACAATCACGGCAGTCCGTCCAAGTTATCCTTCAGCCTCATCAGCCACTGCATTCCAACCCAAATGGGCCTCTGGCGACCAAATTGCTGTGGTTGACACAAAAAACAACAAAAAAGCCGTTCTCACTCTAAAATCTGGAGCTGACTCTCAAACCGGCATTTTCACCGGCACAATGGACCTTGCCGACGCAGCCGATATCGAAGTGGTTTATCCGGCTGCCGACGTCACCAGCGATGCAAAAAGCATCACTTTCTCCTACAAGACTCAGAACCTCAGCAGCAACAAGGACAATTCCTATATCAATAAAAATTGCCTGCTGACCGGCACCGCTACTTACAGCAAAACCGGCACCACATCAGTGAAATTGGCTTCCAACTCTACTTGCATTGCCGGTTTCGACCTCAAAGTGCCTGCCAACGACAAAATCAAATCGCTTATCCTTTCCGAGGAAAATGCCGACGCCTTTTGGTTGGGCAACACCACTTACAGCCTGACGAGCACCAACGGCACCATCGAAAGTGATGCCCTGACGGTCAATTATTCCACACCTGTCTCCGTCACTGCAAACAATTCCTACCATTTCGATGCCGTTTGTATGACCCAACAAAGAATGGGGCCGCTCTACGTCCGCCTTGTAAGCACCTCAGGCAAGCAGTACACTTCGCTCATCTATCTTAACGGCAAGACCAGCGGAACAGATAACTCGCTCAACGAAAACGGCAAGGCAGTAAACTTCACTGGCACTATGCAGGAAGTTTCCATCACCCGCAGGGGCGATTCCAAAGTCAACACCGACTGGCCTACATGGAGAATTTACGGCACCGACGAAGATTATCAGACGCGTGCGGCTACTGCCCTGAAAGCGGCTACATCCAAAATCACCTTAATTCTGCCTGAAGCGACGCAAATCTACGCCAACGCCTTCAAGGACTGCTCAAAGCTCTATGATGTGTCGTGCCCGCTCGTCACTTCCATCGGCGAAAATGCCTTTGAAAAGACCGGACTGACATCGCTCAACGCCAAGCAGTTCCCTGTCCTCTCTTCCATCGGCCAGTATGCCTTCTATATGTCGAGCATCATGGATATTGACCTGCTCACTCTCCCGGGCAAATTGGCGATAGGCGACCACGCTTTCAATGGCTGCGCTAACCTTACCGTTGCCAAAGCCAATCCTACTTCTCTCGGCTCTTTAATTTTCCTTACGTGCGACAAGCTCGTCACCATCAAGTTCCTGTCGTCTTCCTTCACCTCAGTGTCAACCGACGTGTTCACCAACATGAACAATGCCAAGAATTGCACACTCTACCTCAATGATAACCAGAGTCTCGACAAAAAGTTCACCGGCAATTTCGTCTATGTGTATTATTGGTATCCAGTATCAGGCACCACAGTGAATTTGTCGAGCATTGGCGCAATCATGAAGGGCAGCACCTATTTCAAACAATAGCAAACAAGATATACAAAAATCTATCCTCCTATGAATTAACCTTACGTGAACCGCTCGGCCCGCAAAATTGGGCGGCTCACATTTCAGGAGATTCTTTCTCTGATTAATGTGAGATACTGATGCCTTAAATTGTAAATTTGAAATTTTGTTATTCAGGCTGGGAAGTGATTCTCGGCCTGTTTTTGTCTTTCCACGCTATGTGGCTGTTTTTCGAATGTTATTCCTACTTTACTTCAAGCACTTTGCATGGAATCCACGCATAGAATGTTGAGCCTGTGCCAAACTCTGATTCCACCCATATCTTTCCGTTCCACGAGTCGCTGATGGCGCGGCAAATCGATAAGCCAAGACCAGTGCCCTGCACAAAATCATCGAGTTTCTCAAATCGGTTGAATATCTTGCCTATCTTATCTTTAGGTATTCCCACGCCGGTGTCCTCAACGTAGAGCGTCACTCCCGTTTCATCACATTTATATCCCAATTTCACATGGCCTTTCTTGGTGTTTTTCAGCGCGTTGGTTGTAAAATTCGTCAACATCTGCACCATGCGGTTTCTGTCGCTTTCGATGACGCATTTGCCGTATGGCTGTTCGCCCAATAATTCCACGTCGGGATTTGTGCAGCGCTGTTTCATCGACGAATACACTATTCCGAATGTCTTTGCCAAGTCAAATTCATCGTTTCTGATTTCCATCACGCCCGATTCTATCTTCGACAGATACAATATGTCGTCTATCAGGTTCAGCAGCAAATCATTGTTGGTGTTTATTATCTGCACGTATTTCGCCCTTTCTTCCTCGTCGTCAACGTCAGGCAGCAGATTGGAAAAGCCCACTATGGCATTCAGCGGCGTGCGGATTTCATGGCTCATGTTGGCCAAAAACGCCGATTTCAGTTTGTCGGCCACCTGTGCCTTTTCGGTTTCGTCCTCCAGTTTGTGCTGCGTTTCAATCATGTCGGTAACATCCCTTCTAAGTCCGAAGTACGACACCACATTATTGTCCTTGTCGCGCAGCGGCAGCCCGTTGAAGAGTGCGTATCTCACTCCCTCGCCATAGGTGGTGTGATTTACCTGCCTGATGTTCGAGAATGTATCCACAAGGCCTTTGTCCATCCTGCTGTACAGTTCCTCTGCCTCTTCGCGGTCTTTACCCGTCA
The DNA here is from genome assembly GCA_022484565.1 of Muribaculaceae bacterium. Lineage (GTDB taxonomy): Bacteria > Bacteroidota > Bacteroidia > Bacteroidales > Muribaculaceae > JAKVKZ01. The sequence continues at coordinate 5,585 of JAKVKZ010000016.1, read as the reverse complement.
ACCTTTCAAAATATTCCTGGTTGGAAATCACTTCCACCACTGAGTTCAGTTCATCGTACAAAGTAATAAGATGCGTCTTTAAATCATATTCCCAAATTATTGTGTCGCTCGATTTCAGCACATAATTCATTTTCTCCGAGAACAGCCTCAATTCCTCGGCCTTGCGCAGCACATCCGTGTTGTCGCGCCTGAATCCCACGTACTTGGTCACATTCCCGTTATTGTCGAACACGAATGGTATGCAGGTGATGTTGCAGTTGCGCCACCCATCCTTACCCGTTCCTTTCACTCTCAAATCGAACGATAGCGACCTGTTCTCGCCGCTCCGCAGCAGTTCCATGTTTTCCCGCACTTCAGCCTCATCGTCGGGATGTACATATTTATACATGTCCTCAAGATTCCATACCTTGCTGTTGTCGAACAGTTTCTCGTTATAGCACCTGAAATTCAGTGTTTTGCTGTCAAGATCCCACAGTATCAGCCCCGATGCGTTGATGATGAATCGCATCTTGTCCACATTTTCCTTATCCCGCTTCTGCATCGCGGTCATCTCAGTCACATCCCTGAATGAGCCTACCACAGTCTGCACTTTGCCCGCGTCATCGCATATCAGTGCAAACTCATTTTCTATATATCGGTAATGCCCGTCAAGTTCCTTGTCCATCCTTATAAGCACTCGGTTGTTGTCGTTCTCGCCCTCACTCACCTTCTCAATTACGTCGGCATATATCTCCCTGTCGTCGGGATGCACATGCTTCAATATATCCTCAATCCGCGAGCCTTCGGGCTTGAAATACTTGCCTTCCACGTCGAAGAACAGTTTCTTCTGCACATCGTACTTCCACACCGCCACGCCTCCGGCTTTCAGGCTCAATGCCATGTATTTGCTCTGCATGCTGATTATACGCTTCGCCTTTTCCACTTTCTTGCGCAATATGTAGATGAACACAAACAGCGCGCCGCTCACCACAAACAGGCAAATCACGCAGATAAAGATGATTTTCCATATTTCACCCGAACTGTCGTTGTAGAACCATTTCTGATAATATTCGTCAGCTATTCCGCCCTTCTTCACTTGCAGCCACGCATCGTTCAGCACTTCAATCAGCTGAGGGTCCCTGCCTGAATATCCATATCGCATCGGAGCCAATGGCAGACTGCCGAACTCCAAATTATGTATATTATTCCTATTAATCAGATATTGCGCCACCTCACGCGAGCACAGCAACGCGTCAACCTGTCCTTCCGACAGTTGAATCAGTCCTTCAGCAGTATTGGTCATCGGCACTATTTCCTTGTCCAGCCCAGCGTTGTGAGCCACGTCTTCCAGTATATCATCCTTATTCACAAGCACTTTCTTGCCTTTCAAATTTCTCAAATCCTGGTACTGCCCGTCGCCGCGCCTGTAAATCACAGCCTCGTATAGCCACGCATAATTAAGCCCGAAATGGAATTTCTTCGCCCTCGCTTCGCTGTACGACATTCCCACTATTATATCGACCTTCCCCTCATCGTAAGCTTTCAGCACCTCGTGCCAGCTGGTCAGCGTGAGGGTATATGGTATGTTCACCTTCTTCATCACCTCACGCATCACGTCAACGCAATAGCCCTTTGCCATACCGTCGCCGTCAAGAAATTCGTAGGGAGGAAAATCATAAGTGGTGTACATCCTGATAACCTTATATCGCTGCCGCACAGCCGCAGTGTCACCGGCAGTTGCGCCAATCGTGGCAAAGCAGCACAATATGAGCATTACAGCCAGCGCCACCACGTAGCGTAAGCGTTTGCTTTTCATGCCGTCTGCTAATATTGTAATAGTCAAGCTATCCATTATTTTAAACTAAGATTTTGAGTATGAGCACAGCGAAACCGTAAAATTGAGCCTTTTAACCTAAATAATCCTATAATTCCACAAAGATATATATATTTTTCATTCCCTTATTCACTTATTGAATTATTTATTTCAAAGATTCTTAACTTTGCGCCATGAATCTGCGCACATTGCCCATAGTTGACTCATTGCCCGACTTGCCCAAAGTCGAGGCGCTCTACGTTCACTCCTTCCCGAGCTTCGAGCGTGCCCCGTTCGCCTATCTCGTCGAGCCATATCCGCAAGTCGAGTTTTCAGCATTCTACGATGCCGACCTCTTTGTCGGATTCGTTTACATCGTCACCCACAGCGGCATCAGTTACATCTTCTATCTGGCAGTGGCACAGGAATTTCGCGGAAAAGGCTACGGCTCAGCCATCCTTGCCCAAATCCGCGCCACGCATCCGTCCAACCGCATCATCCTCGAAATCGACGACGTTTCCGTCAAGTCAGCCGACGCACCCACACGCATTCGCCGCAAAGCCTTCTATCTCCGCAATGGCTACACTGAAAATTCCGTCCACATCCGCATGTACGGTCAGCCCATGGAAGTCCTCTCCCAAGGTGGTCCCATCACCCATGCCGAGTATCTCGCCCTTTGGAAATCCCTCATGCAGCTCTTTTCCAGCCGCACCGCCGTCGATGCCTATCTCCACGAAATGTTCGGATAAATCACAAGATTCAATCATTCAGTATTGTGCTTTATCTAAATAATTCATGTCATAATGAAGTCTTACTACGATAAACTGCTCTTTGCCAAATAAATACGAATAGAAATCGCACCACAAAAGTTTTTATATAGTAATGTGCTTCTTGTTTTGTGAAAATTTCAAGTACAATAAGCGACAAATAAACTTCAAAAGCGCTAATATCTGTATTATTCTTCTAACTGAGAATTGCTAAAAACACCTTATGCTACGACAACTTATTATCAATTACGGATTGTTTTCTGTTTTGCCAATCAAAATTGCAACCATCTTTTCTTGATGAGACTTAACATCCTCAAAAGTCCATTCATGGCCTTCTTTATTGCGATTATCCTTACAAATCTGCATCATTACCATAAACTTCAAGGAAGCAACACTTATTTGTTGTATCTTGCCTGAAGAATCAAGGTAATGGTCAAGTTTAACTATAGGGCTCCAGTTAGATCCAGAGCTATTTGCCGCACTCCCTATCATGGCATAATTGCCAAAGCAATTAATTTGATTTTCATCCATTATGGCATTCTCTCCAAAAACGTTAGCTTGCGGATAGAAGTGCTCTAACGAACGGCGTGTACGGGAAAAATAAAATTGATCAAAAACTTTTAAGCCAAAATCTTTACATCCCAATGTCTCAAAGAAAAGCATTCGGTCTGACTTTGATTTTTCACCTTTTAGATCGCTTGCGTACTTTTCCCAAATTTTATAATCAAGGTAGTTAAATACAAACAATGGAATTCCTTTGGATTTGTCTTTACCATCTCCATAAATAGATACAAAGTCCAGTTTTTCATTAGCGATTTCCCAATTAAATTTATTTTCTGATAAAATCTTATTGTCAAAACTACCAGGTTTTGGCACATTAATTTCATTCAAGTTGTCTTGCACTAAATAAATATCTTTGACGTACTTTTCCGCAAGCCACTGAAGAAAAGAACAATATTTTTCATGTCTTCTAAAGTCATATCTGAAAAGGTATAGCATGATATAGAACAGATAGTTTTTGCGTTGACGAGGAGTAAATGACACTTCGAACATGGAAAGTAATTGTATAAGTTTGTCTTGAGTATCATTATTGTCTTGTACCAAGTTCCTAAAATAGCCTTTATCCTCCTTTTGCCAATATTGAAGTTTCCACGGATTATTCCCAATAGTATCATCTTCGTTGGAATGATGCACGACATAATTATCAAGCAAAAATTTAGCTTTTAATAAATTGTATCCGAACTCTTTTATACTATCGGCTTTTTTATTCCTAAACGCATCTTCGAATTGCTTAATTAATTCTTTGTCATCCAAAGTGAAAGAAATAGGTGAAAATTCACTTTCATTCATTCGAGTGACCTTCAGAACTATGAGTAGAAAATTAGGAAAATCTATAATTGGCTGAAAGGTATAAGGGCGTTCATGCTCTTTGCTACTTTCAAGTACAATGGAATCATCCAAAATCAATTCATTTATGCTTTTAGGCTGTTTTATTGAATATTCCTGAGATGGAATATCATCAAAGTATGAAATCATAAAATCATCAAGATTCGGTCCAAATATTATATTATCCTGTATTTTCTGCTGTACATACACATTCATTTCACTACATGTGTCCCATATCATAGCAAACTTTTCCCTATCTTGTTCATCATCTAATTTGGAGATAAGTTGAGCCTTTACTATTTCATGCTTTTCTAATTGTTCTCCCCGCGAATTCATTACCTCAAAATAATGATTTAAATCTATATCTTTTGGCACTTTGTAATGTATGATATGGACATGATTCTGAAAGTAATCAGCAAAATTATTACGTTCGTTCAGAGAAGTTAAAACACCTTCAATTGCCAATTTGGCATCCTTGAATCCTTTCTCAATTCCTGCATCAATATCATCAATATCAATATTTGGTAAATTCTTTATTGTAATATCTGATTTCTTACGCGCACGATATGTTAATTTGTTTTTTGGTGTCAAACCAAGAGCTTTAAAAATAAGATATATGGTAGTCAATCGTTGCTGGCCATCAATTACCTCATACACGCAATCTCCTTTATGAAATGTTACAAGCGTACCAATGTAATAAGTCTCTTTAGATGCTATCATAGCATCATGGACATCTCTAACCAAAGCCTCAATTTCATCTCTTTCCCATGCATAATTTCGTTGGTAAATAGGAATTTCGTAGGTCGCAGGCTCAATTCCATTGTAAATATCTGAAATTGAAACTTCTTTTAGTGGTAAATTCTTCATATTCATTTCTTTGTTATATAAAAAGAATAATATTTAAAAAAATGAAGATAATTCTGATATACATCGTCTTCTTGCGCATCTATATCATCATTTTTCGCACGTATTTTACTCTCCGGAAGTGGTTTAATCTTCTCTGTCAATTCACTCAAAAGTGACGCAGGAGAATCGGCTTCACTGATTACTTTATAGAGATTAAACGAATTAATAACCTCAACATTACCTTTATAACTTGAACCCATTATATAATTTTGGGCTGACCACCAGCCAAGATTGTAGTATTGTGCCCGTAGTGAATACGCCCATATAAAATCATAAACAACAAACTGATCAAATAGATCCAAATCCGTTTGCGAAGGCTTTTCACAACAAAATCTGTCAACATAAAGCAATGCTGCGACATCAAACAACAATCGCGTTATTCCGTTGCCTACGCCATATTTATATTTTCTTAAGTCCAAAGTCTTTACAATAATATTATCATTGATAAAATAACCTTCATATTTATCATTGTTTTGTATGTCTTTTAATATATCAAAATAATGGCTGGTATATTCAAAAAATGGCTTTCCAGCAATAATAGGAGAGCCCAATTGAAAAGGATTCAAATGACGCATCCCCATCACAAATGGCATTGCCGAATGATTTGCCATCTCTGCATAGGAATAAGCACTCTTATAGAATTGAGCATAAGGTGAATTATCACGTTTTGTTACGCCCTTAAATTTGTATATGTTTTGTTCACTGAGTTCCCAAGCTTTATTACCATTCATCCA
>JAKVKZ010000015.1 GCA_022484565.1 Muribaculaceae bacterium | reverse complement strand
TGTGGAATGCTATGCAATTTTGGTGAAACACACTGATGATGGATTTTTTGCCGGCTTTCAATATTTCAAGGAACGTGGGGCTAAAATAATATGGTGAAAGACGGATTTATCACGAAAACGGGAAAAACTGGGACACTTTAATTAATACTTCGGGGGGGAAAATTACATATTTGTTTGAACTGTGAGGAAAATTCAGAAAAGTAAAAAAGTGACATTAAAGCAAATATACGACAAATATTTGTTAGTATGCGACAAATATACGAATAAATAAAGCAATAATTTTGCAACCGTATTTGCCTCTTTGATATTGTAATAGCTAAACTTTAATACTTATGTTAGTATAGACTATGCAAAATCCCATGCAAGTCCAGTGAAACCTATTGTAATTATAACACACATTAGGATTGATGATTTAATATTAACGCATTGTTAAAGTAATCGCATTAAAATACCTCTGAGATTAAAGGATGATTCCGTAGAAAAATCAGTTATCTGTGAGAATTGTCAGCACAACATAAACTTAAACAAATAATTAATCAAAGTCTATGATTAGAAGAATTTATCTTTCATTATTGGTCTTAACTATGAGTTTCGGCATTTCATTTGCCGACGGAAATTATGGCTTGGCGAGCAATTGCCAAGATGGTGTAACACTGCATTGCTTCAACTGGACGTTAGGCCAGATAAAGAATCGCCTTTCGGACATTGCATCAGCAGGATTCACATCAGTACAGACATCACCACTTCAGGTGTACGGGAACGGTTCAGAATGGTTTTGGATTTATGATCCATACGGATTCAGGATAGGAAACAAACTTGGTTCGGAAGAGGACTTGAGGTCACTGTGCAGTGAAGCCGACAAATATGGAATAAAGGTGATAGTGGATGTAGTGGCAAACCATTTGGCAGGCGGGTCGAGCGGTGCAGCCGGCTATTATGATGGAATAGACAATGAATTTCATAACGATGATTGCTGGCATTCAGGGCCTAATGACATTGATTACGGTAACCGGTATTCAATAACAAGAGGAAAAATTGCGGGGCTTCCCGATTTAAATACAGAGAATCCATACGTACAGGAAAAGGTAAGAGATTATGTGTATGCGTTAAAGTCGTGTGGGGTTGACGGTATCAGATGGGATGCGGCAAAGCATATAGGACTGCAAGATGATTGGGACAATGCAAGCTCAAATTTCTGGCCATCAGTGCTGGACAACAGCATGTTCAATTATGGAGAGGTGCTTGATGCGCCTTGCTCACGCGACGACGGAACACTTGCAAGACGCTACTGCGACATAATGAGCATAACGGACAATACATACGGCAACAGTATAGCAGGCTGCATGAATGCAGGCAACCTGAATTTCGGCTATGGAAATCTGACATTGAAGGGATGTTCCGACAGTAGGCTTGTGCTGTGGGCTGAAAGCCACGATACATACTGCAACAACTCGACGAGCGGATATTCAGTGTACAACATAAACAAGGCATGGGCCATGGTGGGTAGCCGTGCTGGTTATACAGCACTGTATTTTTCACGGCCAAGCGGCGGTGCAGTGGTAGGTGCTGAAGGCAGCTCAGACTGGAAAGATAAAGAAGTTGCAGCCGTGAACCATTTCCACAATGCGATGGTGGGCCAAAAAGAATATTTCAACATCGACAACGGAACGGCATGTGTGCTTAGAGAAAAGGGATGTGTGCTGGTGAGATATTCGGGAGATGGGAACGTGACAGTTGAGAATAAGCAATCGACAGTGGCAGAAGGAACATATACAGATGAGATAACAGGAAATACATTCACGGTGACTTCATCATCCATTTCTGGAACAATCGGTTCGACGGGTATTGCAGTGGTGTATGCAGGATATTCAGGGACATCAGGAACTCAAGAAGGGTCAGGCGTTGACGAAAGCAAGCTTGTGCTGAACAAAGGCGAACAGGCAGTGTTCTTTGAACGTCCATCTTCATGGTCATCAACGGTAAATGCATACGCATGGAATGGCGAAACTTCAACAGTGACAGAATACACTGGCAAATGGCCCGGAACATCGGCGACGAGCATCGGCGGGGGGGTGTACAAGTGGACTTATGCAGGCAGTGAAAAGGTGTCAGGCGGACTGATATTCAACGACGGGACCAATCAGACAAAAGATTTGACATGGGTGAACGGAGGATACTATACTATTGAAGGTTTGCAGAAAACGATAGTTGAAAGCGGAGGGAGCAATCCGACAAATCCGACTTCAAAATCATGGACTGTGACTTTCACAAAACCGAGCGACTGGAGTGTACAGATTAATGCCTATGTGTACTCGTCGGAAACAGGCAATTTGGTGGAATTGAACACATGGCCAGGGACAGCAATGAAAGAAAACATCGACGGCACTTATTCGCTTACATTCGACTTGAACATAAACAGCGGTTATATTATTTTCAATGATGGTACAAATCAGACAGCGGGTGACCCAGGCTTTGTGCTATACAATAATGGATACTATAACGTGAATGGATATGACCATTCAGGAAACACAAGCATAGACGCATTAAATTCGGAATCGGTAAACAGTGAAATCAAGGCGTTTGCCCACGATGGCACACTCTATGTGAATTCACCGAAAGCATGTCGCATGAGCGTGCTTGGGCTTGACGGACGCACCTATTATTATCAGGTTCATCAAGGAATGAACTCAATTAGTTCACTCTCGCATGGCTTATATATAATTGAACATAAAAAAGTAATACTATAGGTACACTAAATTTAAATGGACGAGGGTGTCCCCAAGATTGTGGGGCACCCTAGCTGAAAGAGATGAATAAATTTTAATTAACTAAACAAATAAAATGAGAAAGATTTTTTTACTTATTGCAATTGTCAGCATGTTTATAAATGCTGAAGCCGATACTTATAAAGTAGGCGGTGATTTAGCAACAACGCTTAGTAATGCCGGAATAACAGATGCGACATTCACGTCATATGCCGGAAATACAAGTTTCTATTACATTGATGTTCCTAGAGGCTTCAGTGTTACTTCTGGAACTAATTATAAGATTATTAAAAACGATAATCGATATGGCGCCATTAATGCTTCAGCAAATAGTTGGACTCCAAGTACCTTAGGATTCGGCATAGACCCTTATATGAGTGCATCAGTAAACTATTCCGGTACTTTCTATGGCATTACATTATACGTCGATGGGAGTAATTCGAAATTGTACTTTTCAACAAATTCCGTTGTAAGAGTGCTGACTCCTGATAATTTCATCAATAATTTGAATTCCACGGCTGTAAATCCTATAGTCGGGACATATATAGTCGGGACAGAAGCAGCAGGATATAGATACCGCTATCGCCTGACCTTCCCCGGAACAAATATCACATGGAATCAGGCCAAACTGCCAATAGGTTCAATTACTGCTATTTCCACGACAATAGGCTCTAAAGAGTTTTCTGCAACAAGTGCAACAGGAAGCAGCAATTCACTTAAAGTTTATGGAGTGTATGGACAGGAAGCTCCTACAATTTCTTACGAATGGAACGGTAATACTTATTCAAAAACATTAGCATCAGACGACTGGGATTATTTCGGCAAAACGCCCTCGGAATTAGTGAATTATGTGAATATCACAGCGGCAACATCGAAATGGTTTACAACAGGAAAGAAATTGGTAACCACAATAGCGGCTGTGGATAATGCTACATCGGGTTACGAGGCTTCATTCTATGTTCCTTATCGTGCCGCTTCTCTTTCGGGAACTCCAACAATAGAAGATTTCAGCACAGGAATCACCGCTGGCAATAAATACGAAATCACAAATATTGATGTCATGAAATCGCACAAATTATTTAAGCTTGACCCGAGTTTCAATGACTTATATGCTACGAATGTTGAGTCGCTTCCATCGGTAATAGCTTATTACATTCCTAAACCTCACTATCTGATGGTTACAGTGCCTTTCAAGGATGGCGACGATATGAATGCCAATTTCTCATCAATTTCGGGCAATGAGGGAGTGCTTGCTCTTGGCACATCATCTGCGCCAGCTTTAAATCTTGAGAAAATAGGTTCAGCAAAGATTAAGGCAGTGACTGGTTCATATTTATATAATACGGCTATTGATGTGGCTGTTACTGACGTTTCCAATGACAACAGCAATCTTAATTATTCATCAGTGGACTTTGCTAATTCTGAACAAGTTACAACTGGCGTGGAAGGCGTTGCAGTGGCGAATGTTTCTATCGTTGGCGGTGAAGGAATGATAACGATATCAGGCGCAACGAATGGCGTTATCTACGACATTACCGGGCGCACTGTTGCAAGTGTGAACGGTGACAACACGGTGAATGTTCCAGCCGGAGTTTACATTGTGAAGGCCGGAACAATTACGAAGAAAGTAGCAGTGAAATAAGAATCATTATATAAAGTTTTAGTTGATAATGGATGCGCAGGGCAGTGATTGCCATGCGCATTTTTTTATGGCAATTATTGGGCAATTTTGATGAGGTGGATTATTCCTAATTTGGGAATCGCCTATGATGAGTGAGGGCGCATACAACATGTATGCGCCCTCACTTTGGTGATATTTAATGAATTGTGTGCTACTTATTGCTTGATCCGTCGGACCAACTATCGATGACAAACTTATATTCATGACGGGCAGGCGATTCAATGCGCAGGTTGCAGCCGCTTAAAGCGTTGCTGGTGAACCCTTCGGTCGCCCAACTGCCGCGTGTTAACTTCAGCAGAGCAGGGTAGTGCAGTTGTACATCAATGGAACGGACGGTGCCCGAAACGTGCTTCATTTTTATTTTGCCCGGGTCCCAGTCGCCCAATGCTTTTTGATTGCCGGTGATGTAAACTTCATCTGCTGCGTTAGGCGTGGTGACTTCAATATGCACATTATATGTGTTTTTGCTCAGCACATTATCGGAGGAATCACGAAAGCTGAAATAAGATGTCATGCCATCGCGCAGGGCTGAGGGGAAACACGACATGTGGTCGTAGTCGGGATATGACTTCTGCTTATAAGTGTAATTTGCGGGCAGCGCATGGTCCTGATAGAATTTATAGAGCTTTTCGCGGGCGGGTTTCCAATTCTCCCATCCTTGGGACTTTTCTTCCGTCGAATTCGAGATGAACAGGAATCGGCTATCCGTGACCTTTGAATAGTCATATTTCATCAATTCCTCAGCCACGCGGTCGCTGTCGTAGGTGAGATTTGGAGAAACGGCGATGTAATCATTGAAAAGCTCGTGGTTCACCATAGCCTCCAGAATAAACGAAGCGCCGAGCGAATGGCCGACAGCCAGAGTGTGGCCAGTGGTGCGGTAATGTGAGTTGACATAAGGCATCAGTTCTTTTTGGATGAACATGCACAAACTGTCGGCATGGCCGTTGCGCCCGCCATAGAACTTGTCTCTTGCCACCGTTTTCGGTACAGGCAGGAAATCATTTTGCCGCGAATACTTGAACGATGCAGGAGAGCAGATGCCCACTACGATGAATCGGCAGGCATAGTTCATGTTGGTGAACGGGGGAAGACCATTTACCATGTCGAAGTAGGGCTTGTCCTGAGTGTCGAAGACGTAGATCACATCAAAATTCTGTGCATCATAAAACTGATAACCTGCAGGAATACGGATGAAGACCTTCCTTTCGAAGTTGAAATATTTCGACTTCATCATGAGGGTTGTGTCGGAAGCTGTGGGATACAATGTGTTGTCCTGTGCATTTATGCCAATGAATGCCATGAAGCAAAGGAGGAGAAGAATAAATTTTTTCATGTCCTTTTATTATTATGATGATGTAAAAGTAATACATTTTCAACATAACGGTGCTATTCCTGTACATCTTTTTTTATCTGTACAGGTTGGTTAATGCTGAAAGGATGTGATGGAGTGTAAAGGGGGAGATGAGTTATTGTGATAAGATTTTACTGCGACATGCGACTGGGGGATGGGACCCGGGTGCGGGAGATGATGGGATTAGCCCCACTTGTAACCGAAACCATAGATGGTGCGGATTAGGTCCTTGCGACCACTTTTGAATAATTTGGCACGCAAATTCTTGATGTGATAATAGACGAATTTGTAGTCGTTCATCATGTCGGCACGCTCACCTGAGAGATTTTCGGCAAGGGAGATTTTGGAGACGACATTACCTTTGTTGCGGAGGAGGAAAAGGAGTATGCGATATTCGGATTTGGTGAGGTAGATGTCATCGCTGCCGACTGTGACTTGCTTGCTGAGCAGATTGACTTTTATGTCGCCTTCGATAATGACGTTGCTTCCATCGAAATGCTTGAGGCGGAGCAGGGCATAGATGCGGATGTTGAGTTCCTGGAAATTTAAAGGCTTTGACAGGAAATCATCGGCGCCGAGCTTCATGGCATCGACTTTGTCGTCGATGGAATTGTTGGTGGAAATGGCGATAAGTCCAGCATTAATATTGTTGGCTTTGGCGATACGAATGAGGTTCAGACCGTCGTTGCCCTGAATGTTCAGGTCGATGAGGATGCAGTCGTAAGAGTAGGTGCACAGTTTTTGGACGGCATCATCGTAGTTGATGGCCTTATCGCATGTGTAATTGTGTTGAGTGAGAAATTCACAGATTCTATCCGATAATTTCACATCATTCTCAATAATTAATATCAACATAGGTTGTTCTCAATAAAAATAGTATAGCCGTTTCATCATTTGCGAAAGTATATAATAATTTTTGAATAAAATCATTTTACAAAACAAAAAAAACTGAAATTCAGAGATATTCCATTGAAATAAAATTAAAATAACATTTGAGCCTAAATTTATCCAAATAATCTCCAAAATTGAAAGGAAAATCTTTGATATTGCACTTTGCTCAAGAAAGCGTAAGCCAAAAATTAAAAAAACATAAATTGCGCGATTCGGCTGAAAATCCAACAATTATCCAAAAATCGCAAAGAAAGCCTCTAAAAAGGCGATATTACTTTGCAGCGTCGTAAAAAAGGATACCAAAATACAATTCGGCAATTTTTTTGTGACAAGACTAAGCCTGAAATTAAATAAAACGGGCATAACTATATGATTCACTGACTACTAAACGAGCTGCAACACTAACTGAAAATTGGAAATAAAGTCAACAAAGCGGAAAGAAGGATTGCGCAATGGAAATGTGTGCAAACTTTTGCGCGTGCACGAATAAATAGGTGAACCATAGAAACTTAGAGATTACATTATCAACAAATAAATTCAAAACAAATGAAAAAATTAGTTTTACTTTTTGCGATGCTTCTAACGCTATTCAGCGCGGGGGCAGCAAGTTCGGGGATATATCTCCGAGGCGATTACAACAGTTGGGGTACTTCCTCGGATTGGGAGTTCCAGACCACTTCCACTTCAAATGTTTATACGCTTGAAAAGCAAGGTTCAGCACTTAATACAACTTCCGGATTTAAAATCGCAGGAAGTGACTGGAATGGAGATTATAATTATGGCAATGGCAGTACAGTGGCAGTTGGAGGCACTACTGAATTATCATATTTTGGAAATAATATGACATTGTCGGGTACTATTAATTCTGGCAGTACTTATCTATTCACTTTAACTATTACCACTGCTAAATCCAAAGCGACATTGAAGATTGAGGAAGAAGCCACCGCTGTGACATATTCTTTGACATCAACTGATGCTTTTTCAAGCAAAAACGCTTCCGCTTTAAGTGAAACAAGCGTTAGCGGGCTTTATTCACTTGACTTAGGTGGAATTGCAGCTACAGATGGACAAAAATTCACTTTGAGCGACGGCACAAATACCATTAAGGCATCAAGTGCAACAAGTTGCGCAAATTCTTTCGTTACTGGCTCTACAACAGCAACCAACGACTTCCAAGTTGGTGCAGGCACTTATTACAAACTTTTCCTGAAAGTGAATGGAACAAATGATTACAGTGTGTGCGCAAGCACAATACCATCGACAATAAGTTTTACTCCGACTGCAACAGTGAGCGGCGGAACTGTAACTCTTAATGCCAACCCAACACAAATCACTGGCGTGAACCCAGCCCTTATATCGGGATACAGCATTAAGCGTGATGGTACATCACTACCTGTTGTCAGCTACGATTCTTCAACCGGTGCAATGACCGAGTACACAAATACAGGCTTATCGAACGGAACATATAGTTATATTATAACTGTAAAATATAAAGAATGTGTAGGCGGCCCTGAATTAACTGCAACTGGAACTGTTAGTGCAGAAGTTACGGATGGAGTGGCAGTTGCTTCCTCATATTCAGTACATGGTTGGTCATCCACTGGTGATGATTCACCAAATGACCAAAGTATGTATTCAACATCAATAGCTAATCTTTATGTTTATGCCCCTGCTGGCGGACATACTACAGCAACTAATAGCCAATTTTTAATTAAATATGGAAATTGGGCTGCTCAATGGGGTTCTGGGGCTACATCTGGTAGCGCTTTAAACACATCAATTACTTTGAATTTAAAAGCTGGTCAAGGACAATATTCAGCAGACGCAAATAATATTGTATATAAGTATTATTTCTATACAACTTCAACGTCTGATGACCCAGCTTATGGCTATGTCAGCACTATCAACAACAGCAATGTTACTGTAGTTCCTACAGCTGAATTGGTTGCAGGCACAAGTTCGATAAAGATTTCAGCACCAGTTCCTACTGAACTTGCAAATTTCACAAGTTATGTAAAGAGCTATACCGTAACACGCAGTGACGGCACAAACACTGTTACACTTGACAACGCAAACGTAACAGTTTCCAACGGAGCTTTGACAGCTACTGATAATACAGCAGTGGCCGGAACAACATACACTTATTCAGTGGTGTGCAAATACATTGACTGCAACTTGAACGGCGTTGATGGTCCTGTCCTCAAAACGGCAGCTGCCACCACAGCAGAAATCACTCCAGTAGCTTCGTATATTACTTCAACATCTTCAACACCACTTGCAGCAGTAATCGGTAATTGCTTTAAACTCGTAGCCAATGCTGGTGGAGGCGAGGGAACACGCAACAGTACATATCTTGATAAGCACTATCGCATCACATTCCCTGCAACTACAATTTCATGGGCTGAGAACACACCTACAGGCTACACAATGAGCTACACATCATTAGTCATTAAGAATGGCACAACAGTGATGCGTACACTCAATGGTGATGACATAGCAGCAGAGATAGCTGCTACAAAAGGAACGAATCCTACTCTTAACATATATGGAGTGTACGGAGCAACTACCGCAACACTGACATGCACTTATACTAAGACATCTGATGGCTCAACTTTCACAAGTGAGGATAACATTCCAATTGAATACAGCAATCCTGCAACAGTGAATTACATCACTGACATTACAACTTTAGGCAGATTGTATAAAGTGAACGGCGGTACCCTCGTTGCAGAAGTTCATGCTACTGATGGAGGAGATGTAAAAAGTACGGCTGCATCATATTATGACTTGAAACGCTATGACGGAACAGCAGTTTCGACTACTTATTCAGACTATGGCGCAACTGACCTTTACCAATTCAGTACGGCTGCAACAATGCGTCCTTTCAAGATGAATTTTGTTGACCAAATCGTAAAGAACCGTGGCACATCAGCCACTATCACAAGTGCTGAAGCAGGCAGCCATTATTATTTGATAGTTCCTCATTACTCAATGGTGAATCTGCCAATTCTTTCGAGCGAACTTTCAAATTTCTTGAACGTTGCCGATGCCAATGGTGACAGGACTTTAACCCTTACAGCCTCAGCAGCACCAGCACTTGATTTGGAAAATGCAAAGGTGAAGGCAGTGTCAACACCTGCAATAAAGGGTGACGCACTTCTGGGCACATACACAACTGATGTGATTTCCTACGATCTTGGCGCAACAATCATTGACCAAACAAATGAGAAAGTTGTGACTTTCGTTTCTGGAACAGACGTTCCAACAGGCGTGGAAGGTGTGACAGTGGCGAATGCCTCAATCGTTGGTGGAGAAGGCATGATAACAATATCAGGCGCAACCAACAGCGTAATCTACGACATTACCGGCCGCATGGTAGCAAGTGTGAACGGAGACAACACAGTGTACGTTCCAGCTGGAGTTTACATTGTCAAGGCCGGAACAACTACGAAGAAAGTAGCAGTGAAATAAGTTAATAAATCATCATATAAAGTTTTAGTTGATAATGAATGCGCAGGGCAGTGATTGCCATGCGCATTTTTTTATGCACAAAATTATTCATTAATTTGGTGAATAAGGGGAGAATAGATAAATTCGCAGATGAGTTTGCAAAAGGCAGACGTAAACCGAAATAAAAATTAGGAATGGCAAACATGATAATTCTGAACATCCAGCAGGCAATGGCAGAAGGAAAATGGCTTGAGGCACTTGACCACAATGTGACGGCAGTGAACATAATTGTGGCGCTGCTGATTGTGGCGGTGGTGCTGATGATAAACAAGCGGGATAACTTTGCCAAGAAGAATTTCGTGCTGACCGGCATACTGATACTGCTTGCCGGCTATGGAGTGTACATGCGCGGCTACTGGTGGGAAGGCACTCAATGCTCGGTGTTCGCGTTGGGGCTGCGTCCGCTGCTGTCGGCGATAGAGATGTTTGCCGGACATAACGACTTGATAGAGGTTGACCCAAGCTGCAAGGAGAGCGCGGCATATATGACGATGTTCGCCATAGCGCACACGGCGGCATTGGCATTCACGAGCGTGTTCACGTTGCAATTTTTCAAATACAATCTGAAGAATTGGTGGATGTACGGAAAGGCACAGATGCTGGAGCACATTGATGACGGGCTATACGTGTTTTCAGGAATAACGGAGCGGACATTGACGCTTGCGACCGACATAAGGGCGAACCACAAGAATGCGGTGATAATAATCACAGATATGTATGAAGGGAACAACGGCGAAGGAGCGAGCACCCAAAGCGCATTTGTGCGCATGACGTCGCGACGCGATTTGCTGGAGCAGGCCCATGCGATAGGCGCAATAGTGAGGCGCGGAAGAAGCGTTTTCGGGAGGAAGCGCGAGCGTGCCAACACAGATGCGGCGACACTGATGAATGTACGCCGGAGGACTGCCGACGAGTCGCTTAACTTTACCGGAGTGGACAAACTGATGATGAAAACGGACGACACGTGCTTCTTCATATTCGGGGAAGACGAGAACCAGAACATTTCGACTGTGCTCAGGCTTCAGAAGTCGTCGTGCATGAAATATAAAGGGAGCAAACGGATTTTCTGCCTTGTGAACAGCGCCCAAGGAAATGCGCTGTTTGAAAAGGACAGCGTCGACGATGTGGAGATAAAGGTGGTTGACGCATCATCGCTGTCTGTGGCTCTGCTATCGAACGCGGTGAAGAGGGATACCGGCAAAATGGTTCATGAATATGAATTCCATCCTGTGAACTTCATTGATATAGACACTGAAAACGCGTTGGCGACAAGCCAGTTCAACGCTCTTGTACTGGGATTCGGCGACACGGGCACAAACGCGCTGCGATGGCTGTACGAATTCGGACAATTCCAGTATGCCGATGAGGAGATGGCGAGCCAATTCTATGTGGTGGATGAGAATATCAATAAAATCAGAGGAAGCTTTTTGGCGAAATATCCCGGGCTGACGACGGAAAACAGCGGAATCAAATACATCAACGAGGACTATAACACTGAAGCTTTCTGGACTTGGCTTGAAGGCAGAATAGAAAAGTTGAACTATGTGGTGATAGCCGTCGGCGACGACGAACGCGACATAACGCTTGCTGTGGATATTTATGAATTTGCCGAACGGCACAGAAAGAATCTGGAGAAATTCAGAATATTCGTATGCTCATACAACGACGAGAATTATGAACGGCTTTACGAGATAGCGCGAAGGCTTGGAAACATAACGATATTCGGCTCGACAACGGAAATATTCAAGGAACACTACATAATGGAGGATTTTCTGCTGCCGCTATCGCAGAATTTCTATTACAATTATGAGCGTCAGCGGATAAAAGGCACAGCATCGGAAGCGGGAACCCTTGAACAATTCAAAAAGAAAACGCCTGAGGAATGCTGGGACGAACGCCACAGAAACCGCAATAAGGGAGATGACAGCCGAAAGCGGAAAGAGAGCAACCTGAAAGTGGAGCGGCAGGAAAGCCAGGACAGAGTGAACGCGCTGCACATCTACACCAAAATGATGATTTCAGGCGGGCGTGACAGAGCGATAGAACGATACGCAGAAGTGACGGGCGCATTGAAGCAGAAGATGACGCGGGAAGAGATTTTTGAAAGATTCCCGTACTTCTTGAACCTGTCGCGCCTTGAACACCTGAGATGGAACGCCGGACACAAGACTTTAGGCTACGTACCGCTGCCCGACGGGGAACAGATTGAAGGCGGAAAATCGTGTGACGAGATACATAAATGGCATAAGTGCATGGTGCCATGGGAAGCGCTTTCGATGGACTACAAGTGGTACGACAGTCTGGTGGTGCTTACGAGCTACTACCTGATAAAGAAAGCAGCAAACGAATGAAAATTGAGCGAAAATAATTGAGAAAATATGCTATTGCTTGATGATTTGAACGATGTGGTGGAAAAACCGTGGCTACGGATTTTCGACGCAAACATAATCTGGGTTCAGATTGTGATAGGCCTTGTGATAATATTTGTGCTGACAATGGCCATAAAGAAGCGGCGGTTCCTGTCGAAAAACTTCATGCTGATAGGCATATTGATACTGATCTCCGGCTATCTGGTGTATTTGCGCGGATTCTGCTGGAGCGGGACAGAAAACTCATTTTTTGCATTGACGCTGAGGCCACTGCTGATGTCGGTGGAAATGTTCGCCGCGCAGAATGACCTGCAGGAAGTGGACCCGGTGTGCCTCGACAGCGCATCGTACATGACGGTCTTCACGATAGTGCACATAGCGGCGATAGCATTTACCGGAATTTTCACGCTGCATTTCTTCAAGTTCAAGATACAATCGTGGCAACGATTCAGAAAAGCGCTTGCAACAAAGCACAATGATGCGGGGCTGTACGTGTTTTTCGGCATCAATGAGCGGACTGTGACGCTTGCGACCGACATCAGGGCAAACCACAAGGACGCAGTGATAGTGGTGACGGAATTCGACGAGGACAACGACGACACTGGACTTAGCGTTGACAGCCTGCTGACGCATGTGACATCGAACCGCGACCTGCTGGAACAGGCCGGCAGAGTTGGCGCAATAATAAAAAGGAAGACAAGAATCCTTGACGACCCGAATGAAAACAACTATGTGAACTATGCGAAAAAGGTAGAGGAATACAAGCGGAAAGCAAACGAGGCACTGACATTCATGGGAATAGACCGGCTGATGGAAAAGACCGATGAAACGTGCTTCTTCCTATTCAGCAGCGACGAGAACCAAAACATAGAATCACTGCTGAAATTGCGATCGAGCTTCACGGAAACAGATGAAACAGGGGAAAATGATTATCACGGGAAAAAGAGGATTTTCTGCCTTGTGAACAGCGCTCAGAGCAACACTATGCTTGAACGTGAAAGCATGGATAACCTTGACATAAAAATAATTGACACCGCATCGCTATCAATAGGGCTGCTGATGAACGCGAGCAAGACTCAGCCAGTAAACGGACAGGACACTTACAACAAATACATTCACCACCCGGTAAACTATATTGACATTGACACCAAGCAGGCGTTGGCAACGAGCGAATTTGCGGCAATGGTGGTGGGATTCGGAGAAACAGGACGCACCGCGCTGAAATGGCTATATGAGTTCGGACAATTCAAATACGACGATGAAGCGAAACAAAGCCATTTCATTGCTGTGGATTCGGAAATGGACAATCTGGTGGAGAGATTTCTGACAAGATGCCCCGGACTTGACACTGAAAGCAGCGGGATAGAATACGATGCGATGGACTACAATTCGCGGGAATTCTGGCAGCTGATGCGGGAAAATATAAAGCGGCTGAACTATATAGTGGTGGCCGTGGGAGATGACGAACATGGAATCACGCTTGCGGTGGACATATACGAACTTGCACAGCGCAGCGGAAAGGACATGGGCAAATTCGGAATATTCGTGCGCTCATATTGCGACGAAAATATTGAAAGGCTTAAGGAAATTGCCAAAAAAGTGGGCAATATAATAATTTTCGGCTCGACAATCGACGTTTTCAAGGAACGCTGCGTGCTGAACGACTATCTGCTGCCAAAAGCGGAAACATTCTACTATAATTATGAGAAGCAGCGCATAGATTACGCACCGTCGGAATGGGACAATCCGGAAGAATACGCGAAAAAGTCGCCGGAACAGTGCTGGAATGAACGCCACAACAAGCGCGTGAAGAGCGATGATGAAATGCAGAAGAAGGCAAACATCATGAAGATAGCCCGCCAAGAAAGTCAGGACAGGGTGAACGCGCTGCACCTATACACAAAGATTGAACTATCGGGGGGAAGAGGCGTTGCCAAAGAGAAATACGATGAAATACAGGAAGCATTCATCAAAAAAATGCCGAGAGAGGAAATTTATGCGAAATACCCGTATTTTCATAATCTGTCGATGCTTGAACACCTCAGATGGAATGCTGCCCACAAAGCTTTGGGCTACATTCCGCTACCTGAAGGTGAGGAGATTGCCGGCGGAAAATCGTGCGATGAAATCAGGAAATGGCATAAGTGCATTGTGACGTGGGACGAACTCACCATTGACTATAAATGGTACGACAGCATAGTGGCCATAACGAGCTTCTACCTTGCGAAAGAAGAGGCGGAATCCTGACAATTAATCGGCTTTTGGGGAGATATTACTTATTTACCTTCTTTGCTCGAGGAAATAAGTTGCATCCAATAGTCTTTCCAACGCAAGCAATCTTCCCAACTTAGACCCATATCTTTGCACAATTCGCGTTTTACTTCTTCTGTCTCGTCAGGGAAATCTCTCCATATAGTCCCTGCTTTGAGTTGGATTCTGTCTTCCTCGCTGATTGTGAACTCTGAATGCATTTTATCAGTCAGTTCTTCGGGATAATCTCGTTTGTCGGTCATAATGATTCTTAATTTTGTTGCAAAGATAGCAATTTAATAAGAATTGCCATTTGCAGGGACGATTTTGGGCTGATTGGGCTGATGGAAAGTCGCTGCAGATGGCAATTATTGAGAAAAAGGACAAACAAACGTCAATTGGCTTTTTGTGGAGCATTCTTGCCAACATGGCGCTCAACGGGATTGCCATGAAAGACGATGTCGGCGGAATTGGATATTTCAGTTTCGAGAGTGTCGATTGGCGAACATTCGATGGAAGATGAGCCAGCTGCACGGGCAACGAACTTTCTTGCCTTGATAGCGGCGGCTGATACAGAGCCTGAACCGCCAGCATCGAATGAAACGAGAGAAGCCGTTCCACCATTGATGTGGATGTCGCCTGAGCCACTTAAAATGCCATTGAGAGTTTGAGCCGTGATGCTGCCAAAGGAGAAGTCGCCAGAACCTTGCAGACGGGTATTCACATTAAGAGCAAGCACATTATGGAATGAAATGTCGCCTGAGCCTTCCAACGATGAGGTGAAATAATGCGTCACAAGGCTTTTGCCTGAAATGTCGCCTGAACCCACAAGATAAAAAGAGGCACTGTCAGTCTTGACTTCGCCCTTGAAATCGACATCGCCCGAACCTTTGAGATTGCAAGTGAGATTGCCATGACAAGAAAGGTTGCGGATGGAAATGTCGCCGCTGCCCGTCAATGAGAGCTGAAGGCCATCGGCATTGAAAACGCTGTCGACGCGGATGTCGCCGCTGCCAATGAGAGAAATATCATCAAGAGAAGGCACAGTAATGTAAACTGTGGGGAATTGCTCCTCGCGCATAGTGCGGACTACGAAATTCTGATGCTCGGTGATTACCAAAGTGCCGTTAGAGTTGGAGACAATTACGTTGGGGACTAAATTGTCGGAGCCTTTGATTTTCACACTTGTGACAGGTGCCTGGCGGATAACCACATCGGCATCCGATTTGAGCTGAATGGCCGAGAAATTGGAGGTGGGAACGTTCTTTGTGACGATGTTGTCGCTTGCCGAAACGAAATTATCGGCAAAACGGCATGAGACCGAAGAAATGGCAATTAAAGCCACGATGACGGAAAAATAGATGTATCGGAGAATCTTCATAATTGTAATAATATCTTTTATATTTATTAGACGTAGCTACTGGCAAAAAAGTTGCAAAAACAGCACATTTTTTCAGAAAAAGGGGCTGACATGCATCGCGTAGGTCAGCCCCCTGAAATTGCAGAATCTGCTCAAAGTTTTATATAGTAAAGCTAAAAATTATAGAAGTAAAATGAGCGGCATCAGATGCCAAGGTGCTGAGGCTGTTCAGCTCCGGTGGAGGATACTGAAGGATTGCCATAGTAGAACACCTTGCAGCCGTCGGTGGTGGCAGTGCTGAGCGAATACTGCGCCTTGCAATACACTTCGCCAGATCCGGAGGCGTTGACAAAGGCATTGTCGAGATTGAGATGCGCAGCAGAAATGGAACCTCTGCCATTCAATTTTAAGTTGCCAGTAGGAACATCTCCATCGAGACGGATTGAACCCTGACCATTGAGCGAGCATGAGAGAGAATCGGCAGTGATGTTGCCGGCAGTAATCTGACCTTGCCCCAATAAAAAGACATTGGCTGAGGAGCCGTTGAAACTCTTCAATTTTATGTTGCCATCGCCAGTGAGGGCACATTTCAGGGAATTGGCCACCACATTGCCAAGCTGCAAATCGCCATTGCCTGATAGAGTGGCTTTCAGCGCACCGTTGCAGTTGATTGTCTTGGCTGAGAAAGAACTGAGACCGTTGATGCTGACAGCAAAATCGGGAGTGGTGAAATTGCCGTTGATGACCATTACGGAGCTGTTGCTGAGATCAACCGCACGAAGTTCGGGAGAGGAAACCTCAATTACGATAAAAGGATTTCCGTCGTTGAGCATAGCGTCGTTGCCAAAAGCGAGTGACAAATCGTCCTTGCTGACGAGTTTGACGTCGAGAGTGCCATTAACGGCCTTGGCGGAAATGAATGGCTGGATGTTGTCGGGAGCAGTGATTTTTACTGAAGATGTGAAGGCATTGGAATAAATCACCTTGGCGATGCAATCGACTTTGATTTTATTGAAATTGCCGGTGCTTACGGAAACGGTGGATTTTTTGTTACTTGCCACTACATTTGTGGCACCAGCACTAAGAGCGCAACTTAAGAAAAGGATTGCCGACAGGACAAAAGAGGATAATTTAGAGTATGACATTTTGCAAATATTTTATGTTGTTGAAAATTTCTTGCTTTCAACTATTAGACGTGTTGAGCGGCGAAAACGTTGCAGAGAAATTAAAATTTATTTTGGGAGTGCTGTCGGATTTCGGGGATAAATGTTTAGCCTTCATCGGGATAGCTGAACGGAATTTTTCAGATGAAAAACTTCAAATACTACTTCAATATTCCTGTATCAAAGTCCTCCAGGCTGATTTTTTTCTCTGACGCTTCATACTTTCGACCATAATTGAAGCGATAGGTGATTTTTAGACTAACGAGGTTCGCATGTGCAGAATTATAGGCAGTCGTCAGTTTGTGGATGTTCAGATTCATGCATTCTGCTTCATGCACTTTGTATTTTTCATATAGAGGCTGCTCGTAGAACAATGAGAAGTTCCAGTTCTTGTGACGATAAGATCCTGCAAGAACAGTACTGCCTCCGTTATATCCTCGTGTCTCACCCTCCATCCAACGGTTTCCATTGTCGCAATACGCCTGCAATGTGAAATTTCCAAGGTAGGCATTGGCTGATAAAGTGTAAAAACCACTGGTATAGCAATGCGTATAGTCATCACCATAGTTGAAGCAACGTTGAAGTCCTCCATAGGCAGACAATGAAAGTTTCTCCGGAAGTACCCAATAGTTTGCATAGATGGATAAGTGCAGCATGTCAATTTTTTTCTGATTATATTGAGTATAGATAAACCGGTTATCAGGAGTTCGTTCATAGTGTGCCATATTGGGATGATGACAATTCTTGTAATAACAGTCGATGAATGTCTGCCATTGGCCTTTATTATAAGACAATTGTAAATCATGATCCATATCTCTTGTGGGCTTCAAGTCCGGGTTACCTATCGTCCATTCCATGCTATTGGTGCGAATCATGGCATCATTTATCATGGCTATCTGCGAAACGGCATCCCACATCTGGTATGTGTACTGAAGTTGGAATCCTCTGCCAAAGTCGTAAATAAGTGTTGTTTTGGGACGGAATTGCCAATTGTTATAATCATGTCCGCCTTGCCGATAATGCAGATAACTTACTCCCAATCCTGCCACATATCGTAGTTGCTTCCATGAACCTTTTATTTCAGAGAAAAGATATAGATTGTTGTTATGTAGAATATTTAATGAAGATGCGTCGCCAGAGTATTCGTTATTTGTATATTTAAGTTTGTAGTTTATGCCTGCGGAAAAAGTGAATGGCTTCAATCTGTTTTCATAAATGGCTTCACTCATCAAGGAGTAAGTGTTCCCATCCACATCATATTTATACATCGAGCCCTCATCGTAACTATTGGAAACTTTTGAGTGGATGTATGTACCCACAGTATTCATTGTAAGCGATTGCTTGGGGGTCAACTGACGGAAAAAATAGAGGTCGAGAACAGGGCTTTGCGAATGTTGGTTGGTCATGGATGTGGCTGTGCAGCTGGAATTGCCATCGATGATATACCTCTTTGAATAATTATTCGGACTTTTGGAGAAATTGCCTGAAATAGATGCTTGGAATGTTGTGGCCGTTGAATCAGTGTAATTGTATGTCAGTTTTGGAGTTTGCACTATCTCCTTGTCCATCGTGTCGAAATCATTGCGAACAATGGTAAATACACTTCCATCAGTGAGCGTATAATCAGCCTTCTCTTCCGACTTTTCTCCCTTGCTTCTGTGACCACTCACATCGTACGAAAGCGATAACTCACTCTTGCCATTGTTCCATTTTCCATAAACTATACCGTCGGCAGAGACGGTGGTTAATGCCGAGGTTGCATTAAATCCAAGCGTATAGCCTTTATCTTCCCTTTGAGTAAAGATATTTATGACATACGCAACTCCTTCACCGTATCTGACTCCGGGATTATCAATGAAATCAATATGGGTGATAAGATTGGGATTGAGTGACAGCATTTCTGCATTGCCAATCTCAATGCCATTCATGCGAATCTGAACCATTCCCTTACCATTGATAGCCGACACTGCATGTCCAATCTCATCAATGCGTATATTAGGCAGTGTGAGTTTATGCAGCATTGAATATCCATCATTTGATGACGACTTCTGAGCCACGGTGGGGTAGATCATCTGTCCGTCAACCTTTTTGACTACCCGTGCTCCTTGTATAGTTACCTCATCAAGAGCGACCGTCTTTTCTTCGTTCTGCGAATAGGCAGACAGTGAGAAAAACACAAAAAATAAAAATGTGATTATTTGTTTCATTTGCATCTGATTTTTTCACAGGCGCAAAGGAACAAAGAAATCAGGGAGATGCCAATTTAGATTACTGACATCTCCCTGACATTTGTCTGACATTATCCTATCCTGCTGTCTTTCAGCGTGTATGACTTTCCTCTATTCGATTCAATTTTTAATTGGCTATGCTTTTCTAATATCGGTTTCAATCGGCGAATAAGCGTGTAGAGAGTATCGCTTGCATCTGGTTTCTTGGGCCAAAGGCGATTGCAAACATCCTGTTTTGACAGCGTGTGTTCTTCTGATAGGAAAAACATTCCCATCAGTTCATGCTGCATGGGAGTGAAACGAATCTCTTCGCCATGCTCAGCGCAGAAATGATTGTTGTTGAATGTTATTCCACCAAAAGCAATTCCTTGGGCCATGAGTTCAGAACGATGCCTTTTGGCATAAACACTACTGCCAATAAGCCAAAGCAAGGCAACAATCATTATTGCACCAGATGATCTTTGGTCGGACATGCCGAATACTGTGAAAAAGCCGCATCCTGCCTCTGCGATGAGTTCTGTCTCTTGGCGCCTGTTTTTCCGAATACTTCTCATTGCAATACTGGCCGTATCACGAATTTCATTGATTGTAATGAATTCACGATAACACTTGATTGTATCAGCAGAAACGACATCGCAAGGCATACGTTTCAGCGTCATAGCCAAAGCATTGTTCACATCTTTATTGATATATGTCTCCGTCTGCTTGTAACCGCATACGCTTGAGCATAAGGCAGAAGTGAGCAGAAAAAGAAATATTAACGTGGGTAGTTTCTTCATTTTTATACCAAAATTTCCTCAACCATTTGTGAGGGTTAAACCGAATGATTAACTGAAAATATAAGGCTAATCTGCAATGCATCTTCGAGCCTTGTCATAGTGTTATCGAATGTCATATTCATTTGATATATGTTGCCACAAAGGTAATAATTATCCCATAAATAACAACTGATAGTTGTGCTGTTTATCTTTAAAAGAACGCTATTTTTTGGGGGATGGGGATATTTGCATTGAAGTCCAATTGACAGTTGATTATCGTGATTTTGTAAAGTTATCAGCAGTTTGGAATGGTATTTTTGTCATTTTATCAGCAGTTTGGAGAGGCAAAATTGTAAAGTTATCAGCAGTTTGATACTGTTTTGAATCTAAAAAATGCAGGCTGTTTCAGCTGATTAGGCTCCAATTCACTTGGCGCTTGAAAAGGAATTTAAGATGCTCGGAAAGAATGCGATGCGAGGGCAATGATAGGTCGGGGTCGGAATCGATGATTTCGGCAGCCGTGTCGCGGGCAAGCTGGAGAATCTGCCCGTCGGTGGCAATGTTGGCGATGTGCAGGCTGAATGCGATGCCGCTTTGCTGAGTGCCTTCCATGTCGCCCGGGCCGCGAAGCTTCAGGTCCTCTTCGGCAATGATGAAGCCGTCGTTGGTCTCCGTCATCACTTCAAGGCGATGGCGGGTGTCCTTAGTGATTTTCGGTGAGGACATGAGAATGCAATAGGACTGGTCAGCACCACGCCCCACACGCCCGCGAAGCTGATGCAACTGCGACAGACCAAAACGCTCGGCATTCTCAATAATCATTACTGATGCGTTAGGCACGTTCACGCCGACTTCGATAACCGTGGTAGCCACCATGATTTGTGCCTTGCCGGAAACGAAAAGCTGCATGTGGGCATCCTTCTCGGCAGGCTTCATTTTGCCATGAACCATTGTGACGGTGTAACTTGGGAAAGTTTGACATACAAGGTCGTAGCCGTCGGTGAGATTTTTCAAATCAAGTTTCTCATTCTCCTCGATGAGAGGGTAAACTATGTAGATTTGCCTGCCAAGAGCGAGTTGGCTGCCGATAAAGCGGTAGACGCGCTCACGGTGATTATCGTAGCGCAACAAAGTCTGCACAGGTTTGCGGCCAGGAGGAAGTTCGTCGATAACCGACACATCCAAATCGCCATAGACCGTCATGGCAAGAGTGCGTGGAATAGGAGTGGCGGTCATGACCAGAACATGGGGCGGATTGACATTTTTCTGCCACAATTTGGCCCGCTGCGCCACGCCGAAACGGTGCTGCTCGTCGATAACCACCAAACCGAGATTGCGGAACTGCACATTGTCCTCGATGACGGCATGAGTGCCGATGAGAATGCCGATGCTGCCATCGACAAGTCCGGCATGAATGATTTCGCGTTTCTTTTTAGATGTGGAGCCGGTGAGGAGCGCCACAGCGACACCGACTTTTGCTGCTTCGACGCTTATGTTCTCGTAATGCTGCGTGGCGAGGATTTCGGTGGGAGCCATGATGCATGCCTGATAGCCGTTGTCGATAGCAATAAGCATTGACATAAGAGCCACCATAGTCTTACCGCTGCCTACGTCGCCCTGAAGCAGGCGGTTCATCTGCCGTCCCGACCCCATGTCGCCACGAATTTCCTTTATGACGCGCTTCTGCGCACCGGTGAGCGGGAAAGGCAGAACATGATAGAAGAAATCATTGAAATGCGTGCCCACATGAGCGAAAAGGAAACCGTTGAGCCGTTTGCTGCGGGCTTTGGTATATTTCAGAATGTTGAGCTGAAGATAGAAAAGTTCATCGAATTTCAATCGCAACTGCGCCTTTTGCAGAATCTGCACATCGGCAGGGCAGTGGATGCTCCGCAAGGCCTCGTCGAGACTGATGAAATGATTCTTTACTATGATTTCAGGCGGAAGGATGTCGGTGACCGTTTTCAGCGAAGCGAGCAGGGTTTCCTCGAGCCGCTGGATGGTGCGCGAGGTGAACGAACGGTTGCGCAGCACCTCGGTGACGTTGTAGATGCCACGAAGTCCCTGACGTGGAGCATCGGGCTTGAAAACTTCGATTTCGGGGTGAGCTATGCTGTAGTGCCCGTTGAAAAGGGAAGGCCGCCCAAAAATTATGTAGTCAACGCCGGTGTGGATGCTTTCAATGATTTGGCGGGTGTGGTTGAACCATACAATTTCGATGGTGCCAGTGCCGTCGGAAAAAAGTCCGTTGAGCCTGCGGCGGGCACCCTCGCCATGAGGAGTGAAAGTAACGAATCGGCCTTTAAGCTGGATGTAGGGCATATCGCCCTCCATGTCGGCAATATGATAGATGGTGCGGCGGTCGATATAGCGGAATGGAAAATAATAGAGCAGGTCGTAATAGGAGTGGATGTCGAGCTGCTTGGCAAGCAGGTCGGCACGCGCAGGGCCAACGCCCTTCAGGTACTTCACGTCCATTCGTGCCAGTTCATTCATTTTTCAGGAGAATTTCAGCAATTTTCAGGTCGTCGGGATGTGTGATTTTAATGTTGCGCACATCGCCTTTGGTAAGAGCTATTTTATGGCCGGCAGCCTCCATGACCGAGGCATCGTCGGTGAAATCATCGTTGAAAGGAGCATCGTAAGCCTTTTTGAGGTCAACGGCATTGAACACTTGAGGCGTCTGCACCGCCATTAGGCTACGGCGCGGAAGAATGTGAGAACTGCCATCGGTGACTTGGCGGATGGTGTCAGTGACAGGAACGCATGGCACGGCACTGCCATTTTTGGCAGCCACCCGAAATGCCTCCGCAATTACTGAAACGGGAACGAGCGGACGCACGCCATCGTGAACGGCAATAAGATCACCTTCGGAGACGGTGATTGAATCCAGAGCATTTTTCACCGACTGCCAGCGCGATTGACCTCCAGCCACAATGCTGTGGGCGAGGAAGAACGACTGAGCACCGCACAGTTCAAGCCAGTTGCCGATTTGGCCGTTTGGCAGAACCACGATGACATGGATAGAGCTGTCGGCCTCAGCAAAACGGCTGATGGTGCGAATTAGCACAGGCACGCCATTGAGAGGTAGAAACTGCTTTGGAAGAGCGGAACCAAACCGAGAACCGCTACCGCCAGCTACTATTATGACATATTTCGACATTACGCAAATAGGTTTTCATTTGCAAAGATACTACCAAACGGGCGGAAAGTCAAGAAAGCAAAGATTAAAATTTGACGCTGCAAATCAGGATGGCGGCGAAATGTGCGGTAACTTGTGAAATTGAGATTTCAACCGGTGAAAATCGGCTGGAATTCATCGAAAAATTTGAAAAGTGAGATTTTTTTTGATAAAAATCTGGATTCCTGTCAGAAATTTAATAAGAAAATTGTCAAATGGCATGAGAGTTAAAATGAAGGGCATAATAGTGCTTAATCATTAATAAATTTAAGACAATGAATAATTTAAGGATTTTCTGTGATTTTGACAGAAACGAAGTTGAAAGTCTGTCAGGTGGTTTGAACGTTGAATTGAATGGCATGGTAATTGCTAAATAATAAATTATTAGGAAAATGAATGATTTTCAGAAATTTCTACAGTTTGACAGAAGTGAGGAGAAAAAGCTGTCGAATTACATGAGAGCTAAATTAAAGGGCATAATAATGTTTAGTGGAAAAATTAGTATGCCAATAAACAATAACAATTAAAATTTAAGACAATGAGTTGTTTCAGACTTTTTTACATTTTGGTCAAGTTTTTCTTCTTGACGATAAAAGCGGCGTTCGAGGTAATGATATTCTGTATATGGACATTTATAAAGACATTTATCTATATAAGTCCTGTTTTGCTCCTTTCATTCTGGCCGTTGGTATTGGCTGGCTTATTCCTGTTCCTGCATTGTTACATCACTGCCGGAGTATTCTTTGTGATAGGCATTTTGTGGATGAAGCTAATAGGAGTAAATCAAGCATACGCTCGAGCTTGGCGTGAATTAGACCCTAAGCATAAACAAGCAATAATTAATGTGTTCAACGTCAAAGCTTGGTTCAAATAGGAAATAAGTAGTTTTTAATAGGAAAAAATAGTTCAGATAGGAAAGAGATAGTTCAAGTAGGAAAAAAGTAGTTTCCGATAGGAAAGGAATAGTTTGAATACTGAAAGCGTGCTCCCAATTATGATGGGGCACGCTTTTTCAGTGTCCACTTTTTGAGGCTGGTACAAAAAATGAGATTTATACCTCATTTTTGGAACAAAATCTGAACGTTTATACCTCATTTTTGAAACAAATATAAGCCATTTATACCTCATTTTTGGAACAAAATATATATCTTTGCGGTGTAAATAAGGACTTTAAAGAAAAAACGAAAAATGATACAGAGGAAGGAATTGATAGAACTAAGAAAATGGGCGGCAGAAACCGACCGTAAACCATTAGTTTTACGTGGTGCCCGCCAAGTGGGAAAGACTACACTTGTGAAAGAATTTTCCAAGGAGTTTGATACGTTCCTATATCTGAATCTGGAACGTCAGCGGGAGGCAGAATTGTTTGATGAAGACAATGGCACTGAGGACCTATTACTGAAGATATGCTTTTTGTGTGAGAAAAAGCGGGGTAACCGCACATTGCTTTTTATAGATGAAATACAGAATTCGCCAAAGGCAGTAGCGAGGTTGAGATATTTCTATGAAGATATGCCGCAATTATTTGTGATAGCAGCCGGCTCGCTGCTTGAAAGCCTAATTGATACTCATATTTCTTTCCCGGTGGGGAGAGTGGAATATCTGGTTCTGCGCCCTTGTTGCTTTACTGAATATCTGCAAGCCATTGGCAAAGATATGTGGGTGGAATTTATAGAGAACCGACAAATAAGCAGCTCAATAAATGAGGCTGTGATGAATGAATTCAGAAATTACACATTAATAGGCGGTATGCCTGGAGTGGTAGCAAAGTTTGCAAAAAGTCACGACATAGTGTCGCTAAACGGAACGTTTGAATCGCTGCTTACTGGCTATAGGGATGATGTGGAAAAATACGGTAAGAATGATTCAAACAAGCAGGTAGTGCGACATATATTAAACGTGGGCTGGACACATGCGGCAGAACGCATAACGCTTGGAAATTTCGGAGAGTCGGATTACAAAGCGAGGGAAGTGGGCGAGGCATTCCGTTCGCTTGAAAAGACGATGCTGCTTGAACTTGTGTATCCTTCAACTGGCTTTCAAGTACCAATTATGCAGGAAAAGAAACGTGCTCCAAAATTGTTGTGGATGGATACTGGCCTTGTGAATTACGCTGCCGGAGTGCAGCAAGAATTGATTGTAAGCAATGACATACAGGATGCATGGCGTGGAAAAATTTCAGAGCAGATAGTTGGTCAGGAATTATTGGCACTTGACGACAGGCCATCGTATCATCGTAATTATTGGGTTAGAAATGGCAATGGGGTGACTTCAGAACTTGATTTCGTTATACAGTATAAGAATATGGTAATACCGATTGAAGTCAAGTCGGGGCATAATTCAAAATTAAAGTCGCTGCATATATTTATGGATGGGGTAAGTCATGATTATGCAGTGCGTGTGTGGTCGCAGCCATTCTCAGTAGATACGGTGAAAACGATAAAAGGCAAGGAATTCAAATTAATCAATTTGCCATTTTATTATATCGGGCAGATATATTCAATATTAGATGATTTGGTAGGTGCCAAATGATTGCTGATTTTCCGAAATATTTTCGGTTTTTTTGATGCGGATGCGGAAAATACGGCATTGATGATTATCTTTGCATCGTTATAGTTTTAAATAGAGCGGGCTGCGCAAAACGGATTGCGGAGCGCTGCAATTGGAAATACCAATTTATTTTAATGTAATACGATTTATGCAACACAAAAGATTCGGATTATTGATGATGGCAATCATCACGGTTGCCGCGATGCAGGCCGGAATGGCCGGCGGCCATGAATGGGTGGATTTAGGACTAAGTGTGAAATGGGCAACTTGTAACGTTGGCGCCACATCGGCTGGCGAAACGGGCGGCCACTATGTGTTTGGAGGCCTGAAAAACAAAGAGGTGATAACTGAAATTTCGGATGACTTGGCTGACCTTGTGTCGGAACTGGGTGGCGGCACTATATCTTTATCGAAGTTTGACGTGGCAAATTCCAAGTGGGGTGGTCATTGGAGAATGCCAACTCTTGACGAATTGGGCGAGCTGAAGGAGAAATGCGACATTGAGGAAACATCAATCGGAGGAGTGCGCGGCGTGAAATTCACAGGACCTAACGGCAACAGCATTTTCCTGCCGGTGACAAATAATAATGGCAACAAGGGCTATTATTGGACCGACAAGTTCGATGATGATAAGAGCGATGCTGATTATGCCTATGCCTTGCAACTCGACTTGGCAAAAGGAGGCGTCACTATTGATGCAAGGAAAATGATAAATTGGAGCTGCGTAAGGCCCGTTTATGACCCTACTGCCATCGGCGACAACGATAATGGCAACACACAGGAAGACGAGCCGGAAGTGCAGCAGCCGCAGGAAAACAGTGGCGTTGCGCCAAGTGCGACAATCAGCAGAATTGACATTGAAAACAGAATCAATTACAATGGCATGCTCGGATTCAACCTGCAAGTGAATTTTCAAGCCGAAAACATGGCTGGCAAGAAAGGAATGGTGTGCGCATATTTTTATGATGAAGGCTTCCAACCGCTGGAGGATAAGGATAACCTATATTGCACCACCGACGGGAAAGTTTCAACCAATAAGCCATTCACCATGGCTAAGAATTCCCATAGTGGCAGCATCAAGGTGTTCTTCCCATATTCGCAACTGCATCTCGACAGCGGCACACACACCATTAATGTGAAAGTGCAGATATATTGCAACGGACATTTCATTTCGGAAAATAAGGACCAAATTTTTACTGTTCAATTGTAAATGGCTGTGAGGATAATTGGAAAGTCGGAAAAACTTTCAGATGGATGGATTTGCGGCTAGTGAAAAAATAAAAATTAAAAAGGAGCTTTTTACTCAAAAGCTCCTTTTTAGGTCTTCAATAGGTATAATTTATTAAGGTAAAAAAGATTGTTTTAGGTTTATGCTGCAAAGATACAGCCAGAAATTGACATGTGGCAAATAAAAAAACATGTTATAAAACGTATTTTTAACTATTCCATGAAGCGGAATAGGCTGATTTAGACGATAAATTGCAGAGGTTCAAAAAATTAAGGCTAAATTAAGAGAATTTCACCAATCAGTTAAATCTTATTAAAAAGACCTCTATTAGCAAATTTTGCTATCAAATTGTTACAAATTATGGTAAAAGGCGCTTACAAAATTAGTCCAAAAAATAGTCTTTGTCAAGACTATTAAACAATTAACCTTTAAAATAATCCATTTTGAAATTCTCACCATCGAACATACCGAAAGAATTATAATGAATCCAATCGCCGAGTTCAATAAGGGTGGCACCGCTCTGCAAAGGAATGGTTTTTACTGAATGCAGGTGGCCGAAAACGTAATAATCGATTTCGGGGTGCTGGCTTGAGTGCTCTTGGGAGAAAGTGATGAGAGAATCTTCGATAGTCTGTGGCTTTGGCGACGTTTTCTTGTGGTTGGAGCGGCTTTCGTGTGACCAATGGAATGCGAAGGGTACCGTCCAGCGCGGATGAATGCCTGAAAAGAGGAATTGGCAGAAGCGATTGCGGAACAAGGCCCGGATGAAGCGGAACATAGGCGAACGTTTGCCTACGCTGTCGCCATGGGCAAGGAAAAAGCGCTTGCCGGCGATGTCGCGGACAATTTCGCCATCCACCACCTCTATGCCCAGTTCAGAGGGGAGATAATCGAAAATCCAAATGTCGTGATTGCCGATGAACCAATGGATTTTCACTCCGGCATCGCTCAGCTCCGCAATTTTGCCGAAGAACCTGACGAACCCGCGAGGCACCACATAGCGATATTCATACCAATAGTCGAGAATGTCGCCCATCAGATAAATCTCGCCTGCCTTGTCCTTCACCGAATCGAGCCAGCGCACCACACGCCGTTCGCGCTCGTGGGGCTTTTCATTGGAAATGGACCCGAGGTGCAGGTCGGAAATGAAATATACGGGTTTGTCCAGCTTAGCCATGCCGATAATTGCTATAGAAATCCGAGTTCGGCCTTAGCCTCGTCGGTCATCATGTCCTGAGTCCATTCAGGCTCAAAGACGAGTTTGACATCAACACTTTTCACGCCTTCCACGCTTTCCACCTTTTGGCGCACGTCCTCAAGGATGAAGTCGGCAATCGGGCAACTTGGCGCAGTGAGCGTCATGTCGATAAGAACATCGGCGTCGTTGCCGACATCGATTTTGTAAACGAGACCGAGGCTGTAGATATCAACAGGCACTTCAGGATCGTAAACCGTTTTGAGCATTTTCACTATGCCCTCTTCAATTTCAAGTTTTTTCGATTCTTCCATGCTGCAAAGATAATATTTAGAAAATGATTTTTTGCAAGTAAGGCAAAATTATTATGCAGTGGGTTATGGCTCCGCTATTGTTAATGTGTCATAATGGGTAATGGAAGATTGAATAATACTTGCTAATTTTGCAGGCAAATGGACAGACAGAAGAATCAAAATCAGGCTCCCACAGAATTAGGCACAGAAAGCATCAGCAAATTGCTGATACAATATGCCACACCTGCAATTATTGCAATGACTGCGTCATCGCTCTATAACATAGCCGACAGCATCTTTATCGGCCATGGGGTAGGGCCGCTTGCGCTTGCCGGACTTGGTGTGACGTTCCCGCTGATGAACATCACCACGGCATTCGGAATGCTGGTGGGCGTGGGTTCAGCCACATTGGTGTCGGTGAGGCTCGGGCAAAAGGATTACGACAATGCACGCCTGATTCTTGGCAACACGTTCGTGATGAATGTGATTCTCGGTTTGGCTCTGACGGTGCTGGGGCTTATATTCATTAATCCGATATTGACGTTTTTCGGTGCGTCGCCAGCAACTTTGCCTTATGCCCATGATTTCATGGAAATAATCTTGCTCGGCAATGTGGTGACTCACCTGTATTTCGGCATGAATGCGCTGCTGCGCTCATCCGGTGCGCCCAAAAAGGCAATGTACGCCACCATAGGATCTGTGGTGATAAACATAATTCTGAATCCGCTGTTCATTTTCGGCTTCGGGTGGGGGATTCGCGGAAGTGCCATCGCCACAGTGATTGCTCAGGTGGTGATGATGTGCTGGCAATTCCATATATTCAGCGACAAGAGCAATTTCCTGCATTTCCAGAAAGGCATCTACAGGCTGAAGAAACATATTGTGCTGACTTCAATGTCAATCGGGCTGTCGCCGTTCCTGATGAATGTTGCGTCGTGCTTCCTTGTGGTGCTTATCAATCAAGGCCTAAAACATTATGGCGGCGATATGGCGATAGGTGCGTTCAGCAATGTGAACCGCATAATGTTCATATTCGGAATGATTGTGATGGGCTTCAACCAGGCAATGCAGCCGATTGCCGGCTACAACTTCGGTGCGCAACTCTACACAAGGGTGACGCAGGTGCTGAAAATCACAATCGTGTGTGCCACGGCGGTGATGGTGCTCGGCTTCTTCATAGGTGAGTTCATGCCGCGCCAAGTGGCGCTGATTTTCACAAATGATGAGGAATTGATACGTCAAACAGTGCTTGGACTGAGGCTGTGCTTCATTTCCGCGCCAGTCGTAGGTTTCCAGATGGTCACCTCAAACTTTTTCCAGAGCATCGGAATGGCAAAGAAGTCAATTTTCCTGTCGTTGACAAGGCAGTTGATATTTCTATTGCCCGCAATATTGATTCTGCCCCCGATTTACGGACTTAACGGTGTGTGGCTGTCGATGCCGATAAGTGACCTTGTAGCCACATTCACGTCGGCTGCTATGCTTGCCTATCAGTTCCGCAAATTCCATCGCGGTGACAAGATTAAGACGGTGTGATGGCTTGAATTGCTATTTTTGTGATGATGGAATAAAACTATTAAATTTTCCTTCCCCCCCTTGATATTTTGAACTTTTGTAATTTGGCTTGCTGATAATTCAATAAAAACATATCATCCATAGAACTTCCTATGAAATTGCGAATATGATGCTTCCAAATATACTGACAGTAGCATGATTGATAAATGACTGTGCAGTGAGAAATTCTTTTTGATGTTCTTGGCTTTTCCTATTTTCGTGGTTCCCCCATCCACGCTTGCGCTATATTCGCGCGAATAATGATAAAATATTTTGATTATGTTACCTGAATCTAATCGCCGTTGGGACGATGAAAGCCTTATCGACAGTTTTGAATATACTAAGTCCGCCGCCCATCGTGCGCGCCGCAAGCCGAATTATGAGGCCCCGCACCGCCCTGAGCGTGCTGGCAGTCAGAGCCTTTGGCATAATATTTGGCACGAGGGCGATGTTTGTTGCCTCTTTTCCGATACCAACCTCGGCAAGTCGATTCTTGCCGTCCAGATTGGCGACGAGGTGGCTCGGCGTTTCCGCCGCAATGTGCTGTATTTCGATTTTGAGCAGTCGGTCCGCCAGTTCGCCATGCGCTATTCCACCGCTGATGAGCGTCACCGTTTCAGTCCTTTCTTCAAGCGTTGCACTCCCGTTTACGAAAATGGCGTTTTCGACCCCACCGATGCCGTGCTTGGCATTGAGGAGCATGTTCGCGCCACGCACTCACCGTTTCTAATCATCGACAACATTTCCGCCATTTGCACCGCCTCTTTTTCTCCGTGGGCTTTCCGTTCGGTGCTTTCCGCCCTTTGCCGGCTTCGCACCCGTTACGGTCTCTCCGTCCTCGTCGTTGCCCGCACTCGCCGCCACAATCCCAAGCGCCAGCTTGCTGTCACCGACTTGTCGTTTGCCGGCACTTTCATCCGTTATTGCGATGCGGCTTTTGCCATCGGCAGCAGCATTTCCGATGTCGGCGTACGTTACATCAAGCAGATTTACGATTGTTCTCGCAGCATCACTTACGGAAGCGATTCGGTCATTCCGTGCAAGATTTTCCGCGTCAGCGGCGGACTTCGTTTTGTCGAGGCGAAGTGCTGTGCCGAAAACTCTCTTATAGGACACAATTGCCTTTCTCCGCACAAATTTGAGTCCATCCTCCTTCTTGCCGACCAGCCCGGCGTCACTCACCGCCTTATCGCCAAGGTTCTCCATATCTCACCGTCAACTGTCACCAATGTCATCAATAAGCACAAGGCCATGCAGTTTCTTGTTCATGTCGATGAAAAATTGAAGCAGGCAGCCAAGTCAAAAATCGCGTCAAAAAATGCCGCCAAAATCGCTCCCAAAACCGCCTCCGAAAATATTGCGTACATGTGTGCCCCCTCTAACCATGAACACCTCCGTAACTCATCATCAGTTCAGCCGTTTGCAACGTTCTCAAGTGTCCAGACACCTGAAAAGCGTTTCGAGAAAATTCATGCGAATAATGTCAGTTCAAATAGTCATTCCGATTCTTCTTGACAGATAAATCTTAGTTTGCCTGATTCTCGGAGTTAGCACATGGCCTGAATTTATAATATTTGACCTTAAATTACGTTTTATGTTCAAAATGAAATTATTTAAGTACTTCATATTTATCATTATTGTGGCGATGGCAGTTGTCAACACTGCATGCATTGAGGATGATTTTACCTCAAGCAGCAGCGACACACTGACCTTTTCCACCGATACTTTGGCGTTCGACACCATATTTACTGAATTGGGCACACCGACAAAGACTTTCATAGTGTACAACCGCCACAGCAAGATGCTCAACATTTCGTCGATAAAGCTTGCTGGCACTTCAGCCGGCAAATTCTATCTGAATATCGACGGCGTGAAAAGTACGGAATTCAACAATGTGGAAATTCGCGGCAACGACAGCATTTATGTTTTTGTTGAGGCTTATATCAATCCGACAAATCAGAATAATCCCGTTGAATTCAACGACCAACTGCAATTCGTGACTAATGGCGTGACACAAAATGTGGTGATAACTGCGTGGGGACAGGACGTAACCCGATTGCGTTCCACTGAAATATCTACTGATACTCATCTTACTGCAGACCGTCCGTATTTGGTTTACGACACGCTGAAGGTTGACAAGGGCGCAACACTTACCATCGACCCAGGCGCAACAATATGCTTTCACGACAAGGGCACATTAAAGGTTGACGGCACGCTGCTCGCAATGGGCACGCAGGAAAAGCCCATCACCATGCGTGGTGACCGACTTGACCATGTGGTAGGCTCGTATGGCTACGACATTATGTCGGGCCAATGGAATGGAGTTGATTTCGGAGCTGAAAGTTTCGGCAACGAAATGCAATATGTGCTTATGCGCGGGTCGTCGACTGGTGTTACCGTTGACTCCACCAACAATGTGACCAGCAAAAAACTGCATCTTTTCAATAGCGTACTGCACAATTCAAGTGGCTCGGTGCTTACCTCAAAATTTGCATGGATTGAGGCTGAAGGCTGCGAGTTCAGCGACTCGAAGGAATCAGTGGTGATGCTTTATGGCGGAAAGGTGCGTTTCACACAATGCACTTTTGCAAATTATTATCTGTTCAGTGCCATCGACGGCCCAATAATTTATCTTGATGATTTGTTCGGAGGGAAAACTCCGAGCGGATTGCCAGTGCTGGATGCGACTTTCGACAACAGCATAATTTATGGCAACACCGGCGAGCTTAACGAGGGTGACCTGACGGGAACCAACGTTTTCTTCCGCTATTGCCTGCTGAAATCGAGCGGCACCAACGATGCCAATTTCCTTAACTGCAAATGGGGCGGTGACCCTAAATTCTACACTGACCGCGAAAATTACATATTTGATTACCGCCTGAAAAACAAGAGCGATGCCATAGCCATCGGCAGCCGCGACTTATGCCCCTCGTCGGCTTCGGTTGACCGTTATGGAGTGAGCCGCCTTACCCGCGACGGCATTGATTTGGGCGCATACACATGGGTGGAGGCCACGGAGAAATGAACGTAAACGGCTCGGTGACGCTTAGCGAAATGCGGTTCCATGCCATGCACGGAGTTATGCCGCAGGAGCGCAAGGTGGGTAATGAGTTTGTGGTTTCGCTGCGGGTGGATTATCCCATGGATAAAGCCATGCAGAGTGATGCACTTGACGATGCTCTTGATTATTCGGCAGTCTATGCCATTGTTTACCGAGAGATGGAAAAGCCCAGCAAGCTCCTTGAAAATGTGGCGGGACGCATAATTAGCGCACTTCACGCCGAATTTCCGCAAATCACCTCAGGCGAGATTTCCATCGGAAAAATCGCACCTCCATTTAAGTCGGAATTGTCGTCAGCGAATGTTAGTGTGAAATTCAGCTTCTGATTTTCAGCTATTTTGCAGGAATCTTATCAATTCTTCTTTGGTGTCGGCCTCCTTCAAACGGAGTGCTGAAAAATTCTTTGGCCATCGCTATCGCCTCCTCGTTGCTCACGAATCGGCCCGGCATACACAGCACATTTGCGTCATTATGCTGACGAGCGAGATGAGCGATTTCAGGAATCCAGCACAATGCTGCGCGAATGCCCTGATGCTTGTTCAGTGTGATGCTTATCCCTTCGCCGCTTCCGCATATTCCTATTCCGGGATAGCATTCCCCGTTTTCCACGGCAATTGCGCATGGATGGGCAAAGTCGGGATAGTCGCAACTCTCTTTGGAGTAAGTTCCAAAGTCCTTGTAGGCAATTCCTTGACTTTTCAGATATTCAATCACAGCCATTTTTGTGTCGTAGCCAGCGTGGTCGCTGCATAAACCCACCGGCACATTATCTTTAAGTATTGACATAGCGTTGTATCGATTTTTGTGCTTCGAAGATAATGAATAATTTTCAATTATTGAGACTTTGTGCGAATATTGTGTTGTGATTAAATATGGATGTGCTGGTATGAGTTTGGAAACTATATTTGTATGATTATACCAAGTTACGATTATATTGTAAGTAAATTGAGATTTATTTAACTTTTATTTTTAAGTCTAAGAATTATTGCTTAGCTTTGAGGTTGAAAGACTGATTAATAATAATTCAAAATTGTTTTGTATGAGTTATTCTGATAAAATTGAAAGCCCTCGTTTCCCTTTATGGAAAACAAAATTGTCGGATACTGATTTTTCGAGACTTTGTGCCACATTACAAAATGCCAATGAACAAAAGACTCTGCAAAATTATGGCAGAGAAGCTGCTTTTTACTATGCTGAATGGTGGAAGAGAAAATTTAATGGAGGTATTCCAAGTAAAATTGAAATAGCAAATTCGTTAGGCATTCATGATTCAGAATACTTTTTTAATTTAGCGAAAACTGCTTTTAGAAATTGGCACCAAAATTTCATAAGGGGGAAAAGAAATGAATTTTTCAGAACATTATTACTCCAAGGTGGCCTTCCCATAAATTATATTGTAAAAGAGGAAAATTGGAGTAGTTACACCCGATTTTTACAGGCAATTATCAGTGAATTGTCAAATAGATATGTTGATTGGAGTGATTCATCATTAATATCAAGTTTGTCTTGTATAACCTATTTGCCTAAATCTTTTCAAAATGAGCAGATTTTTGATTTAAGTTTGCAGATTGCACATGCAATTATAGAAAGCAGAATGGACTTGTTGCCATTCAGTACTGACGATGAAAGATTTAAAGATTTAGCTGACTGCTTGAAGAAATGTGTACGGAGAAAATCTAAAAGCCTGTTTTCCTGCCAATGGCATTTGAAATTAAATAATGATAAATCTCAATTGTATTATTCGATCTCATTACCCAAGAGCATTAGTTCAACAGTTGTCAATATACCTTTAACCGTATATACTTTTGACATCTATGTCTCGGATAAATTTGTAGCAAAGTACAAAAGGAATCTCTATTCAGAAGAGGATAGCATTTCTGAGTATTGTATGATAGATAATCAAAATCATGATTTTTTATGGCATGGCGAAGTAATGATTCAGGTCAAACTCATTTTAAATGACAATGATGGAAAATACTTAACTGTACCAAATTGCTGCCCTCCTGATTTTTCAGTTCCACAAGTGTTCCAAAAATTCGATAATATATTTGTCCAAAGAAACACTAAAAATTCAACTGAAAACATTATAGTGTTTAATGCACCGTGGAAATCAAGAGATAATGCAATAATTGAATGTGCGATAAACAATCAAAAAATGTGCTATATTGAGTTCTCAAATTCAGCTACTCTTATTAACACAGAAACTAATGAAGAACGTACCTTCAATAATAAATTCACAAAATATCAAGTAGATTTCCGAAACATATTTGTTGACTGGATTGAGGAATCCAATTTCAAATTATTAGATAAACTCCCAGCAATAAGCATTTACGATGAAAATGGTGATATGGTAAATGCCAAATTTAAGACATATTATCGAACAAGAAAGGGGAAAGACTGGGAAATTATGGATGAGGATTCTAACTTATCTAATGGTATAATTGACATAAAAATATTATTGCCTGATAATGAATCCGTAATAACATCTTTTTATTATATTGGTGGATTGAATTTCAAATCATATAATGAAACTATTGACAGTGCGGAAGTCGAATTCCATGATGTTGGAGGAATGATTGTAAGTGCACAAAAACAAGACAACATAATTATAAATGACAATGATACACCAAATTCATTCCATTTAGAGCGCCAATCGGATATGTCCTCGTTCCCAACTACATGTACATTCTATTTCACATACAATAATAACCCAACGCTAAAATTAATAATTGCATCTCCATTCAAGGGATTATGTATCTTGAAAGGGTACAATGAAATAGTTGATGACGGTTCATATATTAGCCTAAACAGATTGTTTGATTATCATATTTTTGCACAACAAGTGGGGAAAGTCACCGCAATGGTCAGTTATTGTAACCTGAAAGATGAAGTTGGCGAATCTAAATTTCTGATAAAAGAAGTACATACAGGCATTAGTCAACTTAGCGATTTAGAAGATTTCATCAAACGAATGTTCGTCATGTACGATATAAACATATTTGATAGGGATTCAAGTATTAAAGTTTCACTTCAGAGTTCGAATTATGATACGAATATAGTATACATAAAAAGGCATTCGCTGGATACGGTTGTTGACGAAAATGGTAAGTGTCACATTATAGGCTTTAGTACATTAAATGGTGGCAGTGTAAATATCGCCAAACAATGTTCATTATTAGCGTATCCATTAAATGTCACTAAAGAAAATAGAGAAGTAATACCAGTGGAACATGATTCTGGAACTGGATATTACACTTTCCCATATTCATTGAAAGAGAATCCTGAATATATCATTTTTTCAGAGGCAGGCGATGAGCAAAGAATCATACCAAGATATTACAATTTGGATGACCCTGATGATTCCATTGAAAACAGGCATAGAATGCGCTCTCAAAGGCTATTTAATTGGAATCGCGATTTGAGCAAAGAAGCTGTGTCTGGATTGCATTGGCAAGAAGTTTTTAATTGCTACAAAATTGTAATTGACAATGATTTGTATTTTAAGACTTTTGATTGCTTTACTGTAATTTCGAATAATCCAATTCTAATTATTAAGTTTGTACTTGGTCTTTATTTCTATGGTAAAGATTCTGTGCCTGAGTTTAATCGATTCACAAATGAGTTTGCGATATCATTGCATTGGATATGCTATGATTTGTGGTGCGAAGTATTCAGTGATTTCTTAGGGAATATTTCTACTGAAGAATTTGTATATTTTTCTAAGAGACTTATTGAGTTCATAAAAACAATTTTTGACACAGAATTAGATTCATCTTATACTGAATATATATCTAATTATATTTTGATTCCAAACTGCACACAACAAGTTTCTAAATTCAACAACAATGATTTATTGAGATATAGGTCATTAATACATGGCGTTTCTATGGGTAATGAAGATCTGCCATGCAGCAAGATAAATCTTGAAACTTATATTTTGAAAAACTTGGATTTAGGTGAAAGAGACTTTTATAAAACAGCAATTTTATCTCCCATAAAAATAGCAGAAGCATTGAGTAATAAATACCTTAATGAGCAATTATGGCTGAAAGAAAATGCCGAAACACGCAGAATAATTAATTTCTACAGAATATATCAACTTCCCGTATATACCGAAATCTTATACAAAGCTATTGGTTATTACGAAAATATAAACAAATAACATGGACTATTCTAATTTTTATTCAAGAGCGAATCGAATAATGATAAATTCTCTTGTCTCTTTATGGACAAAAGGTCGTGGTAAAGAACAAGAATATCTACGTTGGTTGTTAACAGACAAAGAGAAATTGTTTGCTGAGCCTGTGTTTGAATCAGTTTTCCCTTGGAAATGTTCAGAAAATACATTTATGGAACATTCCACATTATTGAAAGTGATAGATAAAAAATTTGCGGAAATGATTTCCGATACGAGCAAAGTTGGTGGAGAATTTGTTTTCCCTGCAAGCAGAAAACCATACGCCCACCAAACAAAAAGCTGGGAAAGTCTATTAAAAAAGAAGAAAACGATTGTTGTTACTACTGGTACAGGTTCTGGAAAGACTGAATGTTTTATGTTGCCTGTATTACAGGATTTGTGGCGTAATATTAATGGAGTAGACGAAGAAGGAGTTAGAGCGATTTTCATATACCCATTGAATGCGCTCATGAAGAGCCAGCAAAACAGGCTTCATGCGTGGTGCAATGCGCTCTCACCTAAAATTACATACGGAGTTTATAATGGAAACACTAAAAGACGTTCAGATATACAGCATTCGTTGATACAAACGACGGAAAATGAAGCATATCCACAGCTAATTTACCGAGAACAAATACAAGAGAATCCGCCTCAGATTCTGTTTACGAACCCTACGATGCTTAATTATATGCTTGTCCGACCAGAGGATCAATCAATAATAAATAAATCAAAGGGGAAACTCAGATGGATTCTCTTAGACGAAGCCCATTCATATTCAGGCTCTGCAGCATCAGAATTAGCTCTGCAAATAAAAAGAATTCTAAACGCGTTTGAAGTAAATATAGAAGACGTGAATTTTGCCATAACTTCGGCAACAATAGGGAACGCTAAAGACGCAGACGCAGAAAGGAAACTAATAAATTTCATTTCAAACCTTACAGGGAAAGACACTGAGCAGATTGACGTCATTGATGGAAAAAGAATCATACCAGACTTAAATGAAGATGAGGCAAAAGCAGTTATTAAGAAGTTTAATGCTACCTATAAAGCAAAATTGAATATCAACACGCTTAAAAACCTAAGAAGGAAACTCAACAACACGAGTTGCTTAACTGCCAGTGAAATAGTGTCATCAATATGCAATGTAAAATCCATAGATGAGAAATTAAAAATAATAGACGCTCTCGGTAAGAGAATTAATAATATATACAACTCGGGAGATGGTGCGTTGTTGCCAACAAGAGCACATTTTTTCATT
Organism: Muribaculaceae bacterium; assembly: GCA_022484565.1. Lineage (GTDB taxonomy): Bacteria > Bacteroidota > Bacteroidia > Bacteroidales > Muribaculaceae > JAKVKZ01. The sequence continues at coordinate 13,398 of JAKVKZ010000015.1, read as the reverse complement.
AGGTCAATTAACGGAGTATATGTTTGTGTTAACCCAAATTGTGAAAATGACAAGGGCAGAAGAGTTGATATTGGGAGCCTTACTACATTTCAGAGTACATTATGCCATGAATGTAATCAACCATTATTGGAAGTGGCTACATGTCCACAATGCGGGGAACTTTTAGTTATAGGAGAACAAAATGGCTCAAAAATAAGGATGAGGACAAATGATATTTCACTTGATAATGAAATTTTTGCCGATGTCTCTGACGATGAAAATGAAGATTTTCATGAGACAGAAGAAAATGGAAGAGGAGATAGTCATTATCATCTTTTTGCTTTATGTAAAGGCGTGAAAGATTCTCCAATTAATGGCAACAGCCTTATGGAAGTGTCGATAGAAAATGGAGAAATAGAAACATCAACACATGGTAGTGATTCGGCTTTTCAAGAATTCACAAATGAAAATGGGAAAGCTGCATGCCCTTATTGCGGTAAAGTTGTTGCTGGTGATACCAAATATTTTCGTGCGAGTGCAGCGTTTTTAAGTCGTATTCTTTCGGAGACACTATTGGAAAATGCAGACCCAATTGAGAATAATACCGATACGGATTGTGTGTTTGGTGGAAGAAAATATCTGTCATTCATGGATAATCGGCAAGGTTCCGCAAACATTGCAATGCAAATCAATCAAGACGTTGAAAGAAATTGGATTAGGTCATCAATATTTCATTATCTTTCGAAAGAAGCCAGACCCAAGCCATTGAATGGAGAGGAAATGGAGGAATTTAGTTTCTACAATGAAAAAATCGAGAGAGGTGAAGAATTAATGCCTTTTCAACAAAAAAAATATTCTTCATTAAAGAGTATTATGGAAGAAAAACCAAATTATAAATCGATAGCATGGCATGACATCAAAACGAATATCCAAAATAGAGAATTGCAATTATTATTTGGGCATCTTAGCAGTTTGAAAAAGGGGATGTATCGAAACATATCCGATTATTTAGATTCCATGTATTTAGATCAATTTGGATGGATTCCAAAACGTTCAAATTCTCTTGAAACCTTGGGATTAGTTAAGCTTGTATATCCTCCGATAAGTATGGCAAGAGTCCCTGAATGTGCAAAATCATATTTTAATGAAAAAGAGTGGCAAGATTTTCTGACGATTTGCATTGATTATATTATTAGGGCCGGAAAACATTATAAGATAGCTGATTCATTCAGCAATTATCTCACCCAAAACAGAAGATTCTTTAATATCTATCCAGTTGATTCCACGTCAACCTATATGGTTGGAGGCAAAAAAGTTAATGTGAGTAAGTGGATAGGTAATGTCAGTATTGCAAGAACGATTAAAAAGAGACAACACAGAATAGTTCTGTTGCTATGCGCTGCAATGGGTTTTGTAAAGTCAATAACTTTGGAGCAAGAAAACATCGTTAATCATATTCTTGCTGAGGCATGGAAATTCATACGAGACTACATGCTTGAAGAAAATGATAAAGAGCATCATGGATATTTATTGGACTTGCTGGATGGAAATAAGGTGCAATTGCAATTAATAGATAAAGCTTGGCTATGCCCGGTGGATAATATACCTGTAACCACGCTCTTAAAAGGATTCAGTCCTCGAATTACTGGATACTATAATGAATCGACTTTTAAACGATACAAAATTGAAGAAGACCAACCATTGTGTTATGCCTATTTTCCATTTGCCAATAAAAAGAAAGTAAGTCCATTGGGAGAAGAAAAGGATGTGTCGGATAAAGATATATTAAACTGGATAGATGAAAATTTAATAGCGCAAAAAGCAGCGGGTGTTTATTCCACTATTCTCGAAAACATTTATTTGCATGTTCCTATTTTTATTGCTGCTGAACATTCAGCACAACAGAGCCAAGATGTCCTTGATCGCTATGCAAAAGATTTTCAAGATGGCCATATTAATATACTGTCATGCTCTACAACAATGGAAATGGGCGTTGATATTGGTGGAATGGAAGAGGTTGTAATGAATAACGTGCCACCTAAGCCATCAAATTACCAACAACGAGCAGGAAGAGCAGGCAGACGTAATGAGACTCAATCAGTCGCAGTGACATTCTGCCCACCGACTCCTATAGGCATTTCATCATGGAAGAATCCTTCTATAATGCTTTCACATGATAATGAGCTACCAGTAATAAAGTTTGAAAGTTTCCAACTTGTTCAACGGCATGTTGATTCTTTATTATTTTCATCATTCGTTGTTTCTAACTGTGATGCTTTCACTGTAACACTTAGACTTAGCGACTTCTTTGACAAAAATCCAATCATATACGATAGCTTCAAGATCTTTTTAGGAAAGGTATTAGATGCTCCGAGTATGTATGAAACAGGATATAACCACTTAGTGCTAAATACCGCTATGGCTAATATTCCGTTTAGCCAAGCAGTAAGTACCTGTATAGAGAAACTTGATTACATCAAAAATGAATATAAATCAAGATTAGCTGCATATCAAAGCGTTATTGACCACAATGAAAACAGGCAGCAAATAGCAGCTATCACAAGAGCAATAAATAATTACAAAAACAGTTTTCTTCTTAGCTTTATGGCGGAGAACAATTTTATTCCGAGTGCGGGAATGCCTACAGGTCTTGTTCCGTTCACAAATGATGTGAAAGATAGGCAAAAAAACAGGAATGAAATCAATCAACATTTAAGTCAGGCAATTTCGATGTATGCTCCTGGGAGACAAATAACGATAAATGAACTTTGCTATACCTCATCGGGGATATATTTAAAAACTGTATTCGACAATGCTAAAAGAAACATTTTACAACGATGTCATTCTTGTGGTTATACTACTATTACCTATGGATCACCTTTAACACAATGTCCAAACTGTGGACACGGTTCAATGTCGGGTATAAAGAACACTTCATTGGAAGGCAATTTTACTGAAATTGTAGAACCTGCAGGTTTCTCCGTGGATTATAATTCAATGCCCAAAAGGATTAAGAATGGTGACAGTTTTAATTTAATACAACCAATCCTCCTGAATATGAGACCTTGGGGAAACAATAATTCAGGAGCAAAAGTATTAATGCGCGCCAATAGTGAAAGTTCGAAAATCCTTTTCTACAATAGTGGCAAGGGAAAAGGGTTTGCACTCTGTCCTTATTGTGGAAGAATGGTTGCAGAAGAAAAACTGCATGGTGAAAGTACTGATAAGGCACCACTTTCTAACCATTTACACCTACTTGCGGGTAACAGATGCCTCGGAGGAGAAAATAATGGCTCCGCAATACGCAGAAATGTACTGCTTGTTGGTAGCTATCAAACTGATTTCATTGAAATTCAGTTTTTTGATGCAAACAATAGTTTAATAACCGATGAAATCACATTGTATTCATTAGCAGCAATTTTAACTCAAGAACTGACAAAATATTTGGGAATTCATGATGACGAAATTTCATTTGGTTATAATAGTGATTATCATTCTGTCTTCATTTACGATACAGCATTAGGTGGTGCGGGATATTCACCTCTTCTTCAAGACTATAAGGCATCAGTGTTTGACATGGCTTTGGAAGATTTAACTTCATGCCAATGTGAAAAAGCATGTTTGAATTGCTTGATAAACAAGAATACTCAATGGTATGTGAATTATTTGGATAAGGGGAAAGCTATACAATGGCTTAAAATGGAGAAAATGAGCAGGACTGCGCCATTGGAAGTGCAGAAGGTTTATAGCGATGCTGCAACAATAACATCTGATTTCACAACAGAGACATATTACTTGCTAAATGGAAGAGGAGTAAAGCATATATATATATTTGTGTCCTCAGAAATTGAAAATTGGGATGACTTAGTATTCCCTTATCAATCATTGTTCACAAATGATTGTACTATTGAATTTATAGTTCTTGGAAGAATAGACGAGAAATTAAAGCATTTAAGCGGGCAGAGCAATGTGCTGAAAATTTTATATAAGTATAAATTTAGTATTGCTGAATCTTTAAATTCCATATTTAGTCCTTTGATACTCTTGGAGTTGAATGATGGCTCAAAATATATGTATTTTGGAAAAAATGTTGGATTGTCTTTTAATTCAAAATGGGGTGAATGCGATAAAATATACTTCACGCAGGAGGTACCTGATTTTAATCTTGTGCCAATTGATATGGAATCTGTAATAAACAGCCTAAGTGAAAATAATGAATATATTTTCAAGCAACGCTTAACTAATGCGTTTTCTTCACTTAAAAAACTATTTAAGGATTCCACAACTGCTGAACCAGATAGATGGCTGATAATAAAAGATAAACTTAAAGGCAACAAAGTGGATGTTTCATATTCAGATAGATATTTGAATACTCCCTTGGGATGCATGATTTTGTCAAACTATATTTCTTCTTTATGCGAAGCATTTGACTTGAATTTGAATTCTTTCAAATGCAATTTTCCAAGAAATCTGATGAATTCACAAAATTACGGAAATAGTCTAACTGACAATTTTCAAACTGCGCAAGAACGAAATGATTTATTAGCCGACTGTTTCTTTGATTTAACTGGAGTCAATTGCTTAATAAATGAACTTGACAGGACACCTCATGAAAGGTGTCTAACTATAAAATCAGATTCTTACGTCTTAGACATCATATTTGATGGAGGCATAGCTCATGGATGGGGAATTGACTATAATAATTATTGTACCTCACTTGATGAATTTAATTATACAAAGGATCTTAAATTGTTTAATTATAATGCAAATGATGGCATTTTATTTATAGTTTCACTGAAAAAAAAGGATAATTAATATAGGAATCGGCAGATCATATTTCTTGTTTTATGACTTAAATAGTTGGCTAATACTCTTCTGACTATCTATTCGTATTTGAAAGTATATTTAATGGCAAGCAGAAATTACAAATTTGTAATTTCTCTTGCTATTGACGAATGGATTATATAATTTTGCGGCGGTTCTTCTGTCCAACTACAATTATCTACTACAATTATCTATTATCAATGGCAGATTCTATAAATATTTTGGGGCTTAGAATAAACATGCTCAACACAGATGAAAAGGCTATTTTCAGTGTGAGTTTCTCCAGAGATGGTGATGCTGCTGTTTATAAGCATGTTTACAATTATAAGGATGAAAAAGGCGAGAGAAAATCGGAAAAGCATGTTTTCGATTTCAGCGTTGCTACCGCCAATAAGTTGTTTTCGGATGAGGCATTGAAAGAAATCAAGATGTTGCCTTCGAATGCAGCCACTAATGGAGAATCGAATAATGGAATACGCACATCGCTGAGCGTTTTTGTGAATGATGTGGCCTTTTGTGAGTTCTGCGCAAATAATTACGTTGATATTCCGTTGGGATATAAATACATAATCGAAAATCTAAAACTACTGAATTTGAAGCGTGAGGAAGAGCTGGCTAAATATGGTGTGGTGATTCTATATTGCCTAAAAGATTCTTTCATGAGCAATAAAAAAGAAGTGTTTGAAATCAGATTTTCAAGAGGCGATGATGAGGCTTATTGTGTACACTGGAATGAAAGTATTTCGAAAAAGCAGCGGAACATGCAAAATTCTGTTGAACTCAAATTCGGGATAAAAACGGCTAACGAATTATTCTCGCCGAAGGCTTTTGAACAGTTTCAAAACGTGACATTAGAAGAATGTAATTCAGATGGAAATTCCGATGTGCCTTACGAATCGATGGCGATTTTTGAAAACGGTGAACTGATTCGCTCATTGTTTGGGAACAACACTTCAATGCCTGCTCCGTTCAAGGAACTTGCCGATAAAATAAAGCTGGTGTTTGCCGGTGAACTGAAATAGACAGAACGGGGAATCTTCAGCAATCGCGAGCAGAATGGATAAAAAAATTGCAGCCGAAAAATATTTTGAGAAATATTCTACGGCTGCAATATTATTGTTGAAAGATATTACTATCGGAAGAGGTATGTGGTTACGCTCTCTTTGCCAAGATAGAATGCTTTAGCTTTAATCAGTTTGGCGGAATCAGGCACTGGCACTGGCGCTGTCCATTCAGCGGAAGTGGCAGTAGGTTCTGACCCATCGAGGGTGTAGCGAATCGTTTCTCCAGGATATTGACTGTTGGCAAGCAACTGGCCGTCCTTGACGATTATACCCGGCTGACCGATATGGAAATTGCAGCCAATTTTTTCAAGACGAGGAAGTTCCTCAAGCCCTATTTTCAGGTTGTACTGGGCACGTTCGGCATTGTAGCGGGTGAAATCGGTGTAATCGTTGCCCCAATCGGGAATTGCATCCCAGCCACGTTCGACCATGCCGAGAATTTTCGGGAAAATATAACTTTCGACCTGCGGGAAATTGCGGATGGTCTCTGCCCAGAGCTGACCCTGCACGCCGATAATGTTTTCCTTCTTCTCAAGTGCCGGTTTGCCATCGGCAGCCTTAGCCAAGTCGAAAGGTTTGCCGGTGTAGTAATTATAACGAGCCGAGCGGTACATATTGTACGGTTGAGCGTTCCACGATTCAAATTCGCTCACAGCACCGCCCCAATTCAGTCCAAGTTCGTACTGATGACGGCTATAGACCATATCGTAATAGAAATTGTTCACGTTGCTGAGAATTACAGGATAACCGCTGTTGGCAATCTCGTAAGGCACTTTGTCGCTGCTGCCCATTGTACTCCAAACTCCTACGCCATTGATTCGTGGGGCCACACGCTTGTTGAAAGCATCGGGATGATTTGCTGCGACTTCCTGCCAGCCGCCAGTTTTCAGCCCTTTGGAAGCTATGAATGCAGAGACGCGGTCGAGATAATAAGCGGCAAGTTCGTGCTCAGTCTTGATGCCTTCCTTTGCCTTTAGAGCTTCAATGGAAGGAGATGCGCTCCATGCGCCTTCAGGAACTTCGTCGCCGCCGATATGCATGGTTTTGAGTTTCACGCCAGCTTCGGCATACATGGAGATTATTTCATCGATAACCTTTTCCATGAATCGGTAAGTTCCTTCTTCGCCTACGTTAAGGATGTTGTCGTGATAGCCCTGTGAGGAAGTGAAGTCGGATTTGTCGTTGAGGTCCCACACGCGATAGCGGTTGGCTTCAGCCGGATTTGTGGCGATAAGCTTGCTGTAGCGGGCTTTCAGCGAAACGATGGCTGCGCGTGCATGCCCAGGCGATTCAATTTCGGGAATTATCTCAACGCCACGGGAGGCAGCGTATTTAATGATGTCGATGAATTGGGCACGGCTAATATAACCGTTGGCGGAAGTGGTGGTGTCGTTAGGATTGCCGTTGCCTGCATAAGTCTGGATAAGAAATTCCTTCTCATCGTTGGTAAGGCCTTTTCGGCTTCCAACTTGCGTGAGTTCCGGAATACCACTGATTTCAAGGCGCCAAGCCTCATCATCGGTGAAATGCAGTTGGAAAGTGTTTATTTTTAAAGAGCCGAGCACATCTATAAGCTTTTTCAGGTCGGCAGCTTTAGTGAAATTGCGTGCAATGTCAACCGACATTCCGCGATAATGAAAGTCGGGATAATCGGTTATGACAGCTTCAGGCATTTTTGTACCTGCTCCGCCACCGCGTTCAACCACTGCTACAAGAGTCTTAACGCCATTCAGCACGCCAGTTTCGGTGCTGCCGGCGATTATGATTTTGCCTGCCACAACCCGCATCTCATAATATTCAGGATTCTGCACATTGTTAGGAAGAATCTGAAGCGATATGTTCATTCTTGCCCTTTTGGAAACGGAAATGCCGCAATTTTCGAGCTTTTCGTTAAGATAATCTTCAGCAGTGTTCAAGGCATCTTTCGCACTAATGCTGACGGAAGAAGGGAAAGTGACGATGCCGGAAGTAAGCCTTATGGATTTTGGAGTAGGGAAAACATTGTAGGCGTTGCCGGTGTATTCAGTTCCGGCAGGATTAATCTGACCATTGAAATCGTACATGAATTTTCCGTCGGGGTAGTTAACAAGTTCATGTCCAGGCACCGTCCATTGGCGAGGGTCGTTCATTACGGGAATGAAAATTTGCACCGGAATCGGAACATCAGTTGAGCCGTTGAAAGCGAAATGACCTCCACCAGGACCATAGCAGATACTGCGGAAAGTGCCTTCCATAAGCACAGTGACCTTCAATGAATCGCCGGCAGCAAGTGGCTTGTAAAGGCCGTTAGGCTTGATGCGGTAATAGTTAGGCGCTATCTCCTTCACTTCAACAGTTGAGCCGTCGGGAGTGGAGATAGAGCGTGAAAACATGTTGTAATAGAAATCCCAATCGGAATTGAGAGTGGAGCCGCTGATATTGCGGATGGTGAACTGGGTGCTGCAAAAGCCCGGTTTAAACTCGTTAATGCCCATTTCCCATTTCACTGCAATGGGAGCCTTGGCAGCAGCGATGGCCGAAACGCCAACGCAAGCCGCAGCAACGGCAAAAATGTATTTCTTTATGTTCATTTGTTTATAGAATAATATGGTATATTAAATTAATTAGGCGATTGGAGTTCAAAGGTAGTGAAAAATATCAGAATATCGGCAATTTATCTGCCAATAAATCATCAATGATGGCATTGCATGCATCTTCAAGGAGGTTGAGAACTATCTCAAATCCCTCGGCGCCCCCATAATAAGGGTCGGGAATGTAATCATATTCGGGGTAATGGCGGATGAACCGGCCCACCATGACGATTTTACGCGATTCGTTAGCAGTGGCAGCCATATCGCGCAAAAGGTCGAGATTGGCATTGTCCATGGCAATGATGATGTCGGACTGCTCAAAGTCAGAGCCAGTGACCAAGCGGGCACGATGGTCGATGCAATAGCCACGGGCGCGTGAATGCACAACCATGCGGCGGTCGGCAGGACAACCCTCATCGCCGGCATAAAGTCCAGCAGAATCGACCGACAAGAGATGCGCCACACCACGCTTAGCGGCAAGGGCCGACAGCACCACTTGGGCGGCCGGCGAGCGGCAAATATTGCCCGAGCAGACCATAAGCACGCTGACAGGCTTCACACAATCACTCATTGCTGCGGGAAATTTTTGAATTTCGCATCGTGATTGATGCGGCTGATAAGCCTTGAAGCGGCTAATGCGGCGCAATCGGTGGTGCCGAGACGGCGCATCATTTCAGCGTAACCCTTGAGCATTGCCGAGCGCTGCGGAGAATCTTTGAGTAGCGGGCGCAGGTGGACGGCAATATTTTTCCAGTTGCTTTGGTCGAGAATCAATTCATCGACTACGGGAGCATCATTTATGAGATTTGGCAGTGAAATATACTTGGTGTGGATTGCAATCGGATAGATGGCACGGAGAATGCGGCTGCCGTTGAGCCGATAGCACACCACTTGCGGAGTGCCGAGTACAGCCGTTTCAAGCGATGCCGTGCCTGAAGTGACGAGAGCTGCCCTGGCGCTATGGATGAGTTGGAAAGTGTCGTTGTGGATTACGGGAGGCTGGTCGCCGGTGGCAATGGAATTGATGATGCCTTCATAGAGACTTGGGTCGATGTTGGGAGCTGCGGCAATCACCGTCTGATGATCGGCAAAAGTACGGGCCGCCAAAAGCATTTCAGGCAAGTTGTTCACTATTTCCTTGCGTCGTGAACCTGGAACGACCGCAATAATAGGCATGCCCGGGTCAAGATTGTATTTGTTGCGGAAATTCAGTTCGCCCATGAAGTTGCGTTGAGCATCGGAGATTTCCTTAACAGTAGGATTACCAACATATTCCACGCGGTAATTATGAGTGGCATAGAATTTAGTCTCAAAAGGCAATATCGAGTAAACTTCCTTTACATATCGCTTAATGTCGTTGACACGATATTCTTTCCATGCCCACACCTTTGGCGAAATAAAATAGAAAACCGGCACACCCGCTTCGAAAGCGTATTTTGCCACTTTAAGGTTGAACGATGGATAATCAATAAGAATTACAGCATCGGGGCGTTCGCCGGAAATGTGATTTTCGGCAGTGCGCATGAATCCAAGGATTTCCTGTAGATGCTTGATTACTTCGATGAAGCCCATGTAGGCCATGTCCTTGTAGTGAATTATGGGCTTGCAGCCGGCAGCTTGTTCCATCAAGTCGCCACCAAGGAAGCCGAATGAGGCATCTTTGTCCTGCTGCTTCAGCTCTTTGATGAGTTGGGCGGCGTGGATGTCGCCAGAGGCTTCGCCGGCAATCAAGAAATATTTCATATCCCTGTAGTGTTGAATTAATGCGCAAAGATAAGAATAAGGGATAAGACAACAAAAAAGAAATGGCATGGAAAAGCATCCAAACCACTACTTTTCCACTACTTTTTTTGAAGTTCAGCAATAGGATAGTTGATAGTTGAATCAGACAGCGTGGATAGATAAATATGTCGAAGACATAAAAGTGGAATCAATCACTGATGGAAGCAACAATGCTGATTTCACGCTTACTGCCGGCAGCAATACACCGACTGGTATTGAGGGCGTGACAGCGGATGAAATTAGTGTGACGGGCGGAGACGGAATTATTACCGTGACAGGAGCATCATCTGCGGCTGTGTTCGACATTACAGGCAGATTAATAGAAAGTACAAGCAAGAATGTAATAGAGTTGCCGGCTGGACTTTACATAGTTCGCACTGGTAATGTGACAACTAAAGTTAAGGTTAAATAGAGATAATTAATAGTTGATAAAGTAATCACAAGTAATAGTTTAGTTGAATTTGGTGCGTAACGCAGTGATGCGCAGCCCACCATAAATTTTGTGGAAAAGGCGGGAGAATATGTTTGTGGAATGAAGTAAAGATGCTAACTTTGCGGAAAGCGCATGAACGCTGAAAAAAATTAAGAATAATAAATGGAAGCGAGTGAAGTACCGGTTGGCATAACGCTGCTGAAATATAATCAAATAGTTAAGGACGTGATATTCTGCACGGATGAGTTGCAGAATGTGTGGGTTACGGCCGAATTGAGCGATGTCGGGGTGAACAGGACCGGGCATTGCTATCTGGAACTTATCCAGAAGAATGATAAAACGGGAGTGACGGAAGCAAAACTCCGTGCAATAATTTGGGGTAGCACCTTCCCGATGCTGAAATACAAGTTTGAAAGCGTAACCGAACAAAAATTCACCAGCGGAATAAAGGTGATGGTGAAATTGTCGGCCAATTTTCATGAGCAATATGGATTGAGCGCAGTAATCAGCGACATTTATCCCGAATTCACCTTAGGCGATATGGTGAAGAAGCGGCTTGAGATAATCAAGCGGCTTAAGGCTGATAGAATTATCGACATGAACAAATCGTTGGAATGGCCTGAAGTACCGCAAAGAATCGCAATAATTTCATCGGCTACCGCAGCCGGGTATGGCGATTTTATGAATCAACTTTCTGGAAATGCCGGAGGAATAGCGTTCTACACTTGCCTTTTCCAAGCCATGATGCAGGGGACTGAAACAGTGCCGTCGGTGCTGGAAGCCCTTGACAGGATAAATGAGCATATAGAACTGTTCGACTGCGTGGTAATAATCAGAGGTGGCGGCGCGACATCGGATTTGAACTGGTTTGACGATTACGATTTGGCCTCAACGATAGCACAGTTCCCAATTCCGATAATAATAGGAATTGGGCATGAACGGGACACTACAGTGCTCGACTATGTGGCGGCATTGCGGGTGAAAACTCCGACAGACGCGGCGCAAACGCTAATCAATAAAGGTACGGCAGCGCTGGATCATGTTGATGATTTATCGAAGCAGGTAGTGAATACGGTGCAGAATCATATAAAAGGAGCCAAAGAGCAATTGACATTCTATTCCGCAACCATTGCCCCTTCGGCAAAGAACACGTTGGAAAAGAGCCGAATGAAACTTGAAAAGTATTTGCAGGCTTTGTCTCCAACCGTGCATGGCAGATTGATGGCATCGCACACTGAGTTGAAATTAGCTGCAAACAAAATAGCACAAAACGCACGGCAGAAAATGCAAAGCGAAGGCCAGAGGGTGAAAGCACTTGAGGAAAAGGTGGAAATACTCTCACCGAGGAATACCTTGAAAAGAGGTTACACACTTACCATGCACGACGGAAAGATAATAACTGATGCCTCAATGCTGAAAATCGGTGATGCCATTACCACACATTTCAATGCAGGAGCAGTGGCATCTACAGTGGAAACGGTGAAAGAGAACGAAAAATCAGAACAATAAAAAACAAAATAAAATGGAAGAAGAAAAGAAAATTGACGATTCAAAATTGACTTATTCACAGGCCGTTGAAGAGTTGGAAAAAATTGTTGCCGCAATGCAAAGCGACGAGTGCAGCATCGATAATCTGTCGGCATACACGACGCGGTCGCTTCAGCTATTGAAAATATGCAAGGCAAAACTTCAAAGCACCGATGAGGAACTGAAGAAAATTCTTGCTGAGATTGAGGGATAAAACTCAATGATTTCATGAAGTAAAAAACAATATTAAATTATGGAGAATATTACAAAAGATTTAAAGGCTAAGCACAATTCTGCGCTCAGAATAAGTGCTACCGCAGTATTGGTTATAGGGATAATAATGGCACTATATTTTGTTGTCATATCCTTTGCCTCAAGTGAAATTGGTTTTATCGGTATAGTAACTGGAATAGGAGTTGTTCTATTAACATTGTCGATTTGGGCTATATTCAATGTGCTGGTTGATATGGCAGAAAATATGGAATCAAACTTAATTCCATTTGCATACGAACCAAGTACCACAGGTGAAGTTTATCTGCATAATGAAAAAGTGAACTATTTAGCCATGCGGGATGATGACGGCATTGCTTATGTTGTTCTTGATGATGGCAGCCAGTGCAGAATAAAAACATTTCGTGGAGTTTTGAATTGTTTCTCAATGGATTCGAAAGGAGAATATACCATTGCTTCCAATAATCTTGAAGAAGCGATTTTTAAAGCTTGCTCATAAGAAATTCAGGCCTATTAGACATTTGGTAGGCTGATTTAGAGCCAAAGTTGTCAAGATGACATTTTGGTAGGCTGAAAAATTCAGGAGATATGTATTCAGAAGAAGTGATTTCATAACTTTGCAAAGTCAAGCAAAAAGGAAACTGGCTCTGCAGGAGTGCAACCAGTCAGAGATAGCTTGATGAATGCGGCACCAATAAAAGTGCGGGGTGGTGGCAGATGCGGAAATCTGCCACCATTTTCATTGGGACCGCTTTTCCCATGTCTTCAAAAACTCGTCGATGAACTTTTTCTTGTTCTGTTCAGTCAAACCGTTGTGGGAATGCAGCCTGCGCTTCATTTCCGAGTTGGTCCCCTCCAGTTTGTTCGAGGTGTTGGGAATGTCGTAATCCGGATATTCCTCATAGGTGAACAGCCACGGCAAATGCTTGGCTATCGTTTTTCTGGCAGACCTCAGCCTGCGGTGGGTATATGTTGTCTTGCCTGACAC
>JAKVKZ010000014.1 GCA_022484565.1 Muribaculaceae bacterium | reverse complement strand
TTTGCGTTGGCCTTTGCAGCACGCTTTGTTGCCTTAACCTTTGCTTTAGCGTCTTTATGAGCTTTCACAGCAGCGGCATTAGTGGCTTTTGCGTCACTGACAGCAGCAGCATGAACAGCTTTTGCGTTAGCTTTATATGATTGAGCAGTTGCGTTAACGGCTTGAGCAGTCTTGCTTTGAACAACAACTTTTGGTGCAGCCATAAGTGACATGGCTGAAATAAGAGCAATTGATAATGTGAAAATCAACTTTTTCATTTTACTTTACCTTTAAATTATTAATAAAATTATATGTTTGACAACCATAAAATAATTTGGTTTAATCCATCGGATAACTTTAACACTCATTTAATTAGATACAGCAAATTTGCATTTTTATTATCCTATCAAGCAACCTTTCATCTAACAGAATCAGCGGGGATTCTGAAGGAATATTTCCACACGACGATTTTTAGCACGGCCCATCTCCTGCGCATTATCGGCCACAGGATAATTGCTTCCCTCTCCTTCTATCCTCATGCGGTTAACATCAATCCCAGCTCCGATAAAAAAGCCCAATACAGCTTTCGCCCTATCGTAGGAAATCTGCTGACTTTGCGATTCACTGACGCTATTGTCCGAAAAACCATATATGACAATGCGCATTGAAGGATTGGCACGAAGAGTATCAGCAAATTCAGACAGCGAAGTTCTTACAGATTCGGAAAGAGCAGTGCTTCCATTGTCGAAAAGCAGTCCAGAAGGGAATATTACTTGAACTGGTGCATTCCCAGTCTGAGAATTTCCCTGAGCAGTTTGTTGTTGCTGCTCACATTGCTCCTGTTGCTGATTGGCATGCCGTTGCTTTTCATATTGCTTCTTATCCTGATTATATCCAATCTCAGAACCTACAACTTCGCCCGTAATCGACCCAAGCGTAGAACCGATATATTCTGAGGCACCATTTCCTCCTAAAGCTGCACCCAAACCAGCGCCAACAAAAGAACCTCCGTATGCGCCAATGAGTGAGCCAACACTTTGGTTGGACATGTGACAACTTGCAGTAACCATGGCCACCGCAAGCATAATGATAATATAGTGAATCTTCTTCATCGCTTCAAAATTAGCTGACAGCACTCTGAAAACTGTGCTGACATTAATAATTTTATCTCTAACTTTGCTTTAGACTAATAACTTAGGGCAAAGTTACATGGAATGGACAAAAAAATGGCAAAAAAACGGCCTTGCGCCCAAAAAACATGTACGCAAGGCCATCTTTTATTTTCGGTTAAGAAAATTTTACTTTAAAGTACCATTCTCAGCCTGTTGAATCATCTGCTTATTTGCTGTAATGTAAATTTCCACACGACGGTTCTGAGCACGGCCGGCAGGAGTATCATTTGAAGCTACAGGATAATCATAGGCAAGACCTTTAGTTGACATTCTATTACCTGAAACACCAGCTCCTGTAAGATAGTTGGAAACTGCTACAGCACGCTGAGCTGATAGTTTCTCGTTAACGGCACGTGAACCCGTATTGTCGGTGTGACCATAAATAGAAACATCAGTTGAAGGATTGCTCTGGAGTGAAGTGGCAAACTGAGCAAGTGAATTCATGGCCGTCTGACTGAGGTCACTCTTGCCTGTTCTGAACAATATACCTTCATTGAAAGTAACCTTGATGCCTTCAAGATTGTTTTTGTCCGTAACGGTGTCAACTGTAGCAACACCAGCGAGACTCTTTTCAAGTTCTGCCTTCTGCTTATCCATCTTTTTACCGATAAGAGTTCCAGCAGTACCACCAACAACAGTACCAATTGCGGCACCGATAGCTGCACCTTGGCCATGACCAATAAGAGCACCAATACCAGCACCAAGTGCGGCACCGCCGCCTGCGCCAAACAAAGTTCCTTTACCGGTATTCGACATGTTACATGCAGAAATACCAACAATCAAAGCAGCGCTCATAAAAACGCATGCTAAAGTTTTAAGAATCTTTTTCATTACTCTACAATTAAATTTTAAATTCAAGAATTATATTTTACAGCCCATCGGGACTATAGTTTTTACAAAATTACTAATCATTTGACAAAAAACAAAGGAAAAAGTTTAAATACACTTCCTAAATAGAAGAAAAGGAGCACAAACAATAGGCAAAATAGGCCAAAAGCGAAAATGCAAATAATATTTGCATAGCGAGTACAAAATCAGTAATTTTGCTGACATTATTTATCAAATATAAAACCACATCACATCAAATGAATAAGAAATACATTCTACTCGGAGCGATATCGTTATTACTCTCAATTACAGCAAATGCTAAAATAGACGATGACGGAGTTGTGAATCCTGACAGCACTGGCTTCAAATTTACTGACGTAAAAGTGATAAAGTCAGTACCCGTTACAAATCAAAGCAATTCAGGAACATGCTGGTGCTTTTCAGGAACTGCATTTTTTGAAAATGAAATTGCTGAAATAACTGGTAAAAACGAGATGCTTTCCGAAATGTACACCGTACACAAATGCTATCAAGACAAGGCAAAAAAATATGTTCGAATGGATGGAAGTATCCGCTTCGGACAAGGTGGAAGTCTGCTTGACGTTCTTTACGTGCTTAAAAAATATGGTGCAATGCCTAAAGACCTTTATGCAGGCAATAATTACGGCGAGAAAAAAATCAACCACAGTGAAGTTTTTGAAGTGCTGAACGGATATGTGAACAGCATCGTAAAAAATCCAAACAAAAAGTTATCGAAAGCCTGGTACACTGGTTACAATGGCATTCTTGACGCCTATTTTGGCGCTGAGCCTGAATCATTCACATATAAAGGTAAGAATTACACCCCTATGACTTATGCAAAATCACTTGGGCTTAACTTTAATGATTATGTGGGACTCGCATCATTCACTCACCACCCATTCTATGAGAAATTCATAATGGAAGTTGAGGACAATTGGCAATGGGGTGAAAGCTACAATGTGAAAATGAACGACCTCATAGCGATTGTTGATAATGCAATTGATAATGGTCATACAGTTCTGTGGGGTGCCGACGTTACTGAAGGCGGTTTTAAATACAGACGCGGCTATGCCATTATGCCTAAAGAAAAGACCGACTCTGACAGAACCGAAAAAGAGAACGAACGCTGGAGCCAACTTTCAGAAAAACAGCGTAACAAAGAGAAATATGAAGTAACTGGTCCTGTAGAGGAAATGACAATTACACAAGAAAAGCGTCAAGAAATGTTTGACAATTTTGAAACAACTGACGACCACGCAATGCTGATTGTTGGAAAAGCAGTGGACCAAAAAGGCAATAAATATTATAAGGTGCAGAATTCATGGGACAATAACCAATTGTATGGTGGATTCTTCTACGTTTCTATGCCATATTTTTTAGCAAAGACTCTGAACATAATGCTGAATAAAAATTATATTCCAAAGGACATTACCAAGAAACTGGGAATATAAAAGGATCTAAAGTAACCATAACAAAACCGGACATGCAAATAATTGTATAGTCCGGTTTTTTGTCAATAAATGCCTACTTATTGGAATTCATATAATTAATTACGACAGAAGTGAATTGACGCCAATAAAGCGCAGTCTTGCGCTCTCCTATTCCATATAGCGAAGCAAATTCTGACCGTGAGACTGGTCGGTTTGATGCAATTACCTGCAAAACTTTATCGCTGAAAATAAGATAAGGTGCAATATGTTGAGCTTTTGCCAAAGCATAACGGGTTTCTTTCAGAAGCGCAAAAAGGGCATCATCAAATGAAAGTTGAGTAGATTCTTTCAGTTGTTTAGCCTGCGTATTAAACTTATTCTCGTAATGGAATTTTGAAAGTTGTACCGGCGACTTGCCAACAAGCACTTCCCGACCATAAGGAGTGATGTGAATATGATTTGAGTCTTCGTATGCAACATCAATGATTCCAAGTTGCAACATCTGTAATAAATAAGCATTCCATGCTGCAAAGGAAAGATCATGCCCTACCCCGTAAGTCTTAATCTTATCAAAACCTGCTGCAACGAGGTCCGCCTTACGCGAACCGCGAAGAATATCTATCAGCATTGTAAAGCCAACCTTTTCACCAGTACGAATAACTGCACTTAATGCCATTTGACATATAATAGTGCCGTCTATACGCTCAGGAGGTGCAGCACATACATCACAATTTCCACAATCGCGGTCATATCGTTCATTAAAGTAATTCAAAAGAATACGTCTTCTGCATACAGTTGACTCCGCATATTGCTGAATACGATGCAATTTTTCAATATTTACAGCTGATTGCCCAGAATCGTGAGCAAAACTCATTAGAGCCTGCACATCACCAAAAGAATAGAACATCAGGGCGACAGCAGGTAATCCATCACGACCGGCACGCCCGATTTCCTGATAGTAGCTTTCCATGTTTTTCGGCATATTATTATGAATGACCCAGCGGACATTGCTCTTGTTTATTCCCATACCGAAAGCAATAGTAGCACAGACAATCTGAATGTCATCGTTAAGAAATTCCTGCTGAACCCTCTCACGCTCATCATTTGGCAAGCCTGCATGATATGATGCTGCCTTATAACCAAGAGCCGTTAATCGTGAAGTCAGCGTTTCAACATTCTTGCGGCTCAAACAATAAATAATGCCGCATCCGCCTTTACTACTATCAATCAACTCAATAATGCGACTGAGTTTCTGTTTACCTGAAACATTGGCGGCAACACGAAGTTCAATATTAGGACGGTCGAATGAATCTATAAATAATTGGGCTTCAGGAATTCCAAGTTGTTTGCTGATGTCCTGACGCGTAAGACGGTCAGCAGTAGCAGTAAGTGCCATGACAGGCACGGAAGGGAATCGGTCCTTCAGCACTGATAACTGCGTGTACTCAGGACGGAAATCATGTCCCCATTGCGATATGCAATGCGCCTCATCAATGGCAATCAGACTGATTTTCATATCAGATGCCCACGACTGCATCTCTGAAAGCAGACGCTCAGGAGAAATATACAGCAACTTTATACGCCCAGCATACACCTGCTCAAGAATCTCATGATTTACAGAATCATTATTAGTACTATTAATAGCAGCTGCAGGCACGCCGTTGGCAAGAAGCGCATCAACCTGATCTTTCATCAACGATAATAAAGGCGAAACGACAATGGCACAACCATCCGACAAAAGTGCAGGAATCTGATAGCAAATCGACTTACCTCCACCAGTGGGCATAAGCACCACTGCATCCTTACCCGACATTACACAATCAATAACCTCCCATTGAAGAGGATAAAAGTCGGTATAGCCGTAAAAACGCTTTAGAAGAGCAAGAGCCTGACGGCGAAGAATATCGTTCATGAAAATGAGTATTTAAAAGGCATGCTTATCACCCCTGAAAGAATTCACAACAGTAAGGAAAATAATCTTCAAATCGAGCATCATATTCCAGTTTTCAGCATACCACACATCGTATTCCACACGTTTTTCCATCTGCCACAATTTAGTTGTCTGGCCTCTAAGTCCATGGACCTGTGCCCAGCCAGTTATACCGGGTTTGATTGTGTGACGCAACATGTATTTATCAATAAGCGCACTGTAATCCTCAGTATGTTTAAGCATGTGTGGACGAGGGCCAACAATCGACATATCGCCCCGCCAAACATTAAAAAATTGCGGAAGTTCATCAATGCTCGTATGGCGAAGATATTCACCAAGTTTGGTGGTACGCGGGTCATTAGCCGTTGCTTGAACTCGGTCACTATCGTGATTAACGCGCATTGTACGGAATTTATAGCATGAAAAACTCTTACCGCGATAACCCGTACGTTTCTGCTTAAAAAACACCGGTCCAGGAGACGAGAGCTTTATTGCAATTGAAATAGGAATCAAAGCAATTGGAGAAAGCAGCAAGACTATTGAAGACACAACGACATCGAAAAGTCGCTTAATAATCCTATTAAAATAATTATTAAGCGGATTAGGACGCATCGACATCACGGGAATGTTGCCAATAGAGAACAGTTGAAAACGACGGGTAAGATTCCGACTGAACTGAGGAACATAATAAAAATCGACAGCATTGTTTTCTGCTATTCTGACCAAGTGTGATACTGTGTCGCTCGTATCAGGCAGCGTGCAAAACATTTCATCAATGAGATTATCCTTAACAAACTGCTCCACTTTGTCGAGAGTACCTTTATAATATTTCCCAAGGCCGGAAGAATTATTGTCGAAGACCCCAAGTATTCTATATCCATAACCTGAATCGGACATCAATTCCTCAAGAAGACGCTCTCCCATCACACCACTTCCTATAATGATTATACGGCGGAAATTAAATCCAAGAGTACGGTAACGTTTTAGAAGTTTGCGCGATACAATCCACCATATACTTAGACACACGAAATAAATACCATAGAACAATAAATAGACTTCAGGTGAGAAGTTATAATCGATAAATGATATCAATGCAAGAAAAACTATGACCTGGAAAGTAACCGTCTTTACTGCCTGAAGCATAACTTGGTCAGCATAAACCACACGCTTGTTATGGATGCTCGAGAACAGAATGATGACAGTGAAAAAAGATATGTTAAGCATCAACAGCACCTGCTTTGAAAAGAAATGCGCAGCAGGGTCAACCACGAACAGACCATAAACTAAATACAAAGCATTTAGCAACAAAAGGTCCATGGCGGTAAAAATGCCAGCAACGAATTGGCCGTATCTTCCTTTTCTAATCACGACAAGTCAATTATAAGATTAAATCGCAGCATAAAAACAATTGCTGCCCTCGTATATCAATAACGATTAAGGGCAGCAATTATTATTCAAAAATCAATATTTCAAACCTAATTGTTAATAAGTAAACAAGGCTTAAAGTTTGCTATCAATCATCTTAATTTTCTCTTCAAGAAGAGCAAGCTCCTCCTTGATTTTCTCAACGCGACGCTCCATTTCCTTCAACATGGAATTACCGCTTTTTGACTTAGCGTTGAAGAATCCCATATTGTTCTCAAATGTAAGCAACTCGCCACGTTTCTTCTCATAACTGCGTACAAGGCGTTCACGTTCACCATACACCTTATCCTGATCATCAATATAATTGAGCGATGCCTCATAATTCTGCATATCAGCACGAGCGCCCTTCATATCGAGCTTATCAAAGGCTTGGTCAAGCACTTCCTTGTATTCAGCACGGATTTTATCTTTCTCCTTGAATGGAACATGACCTGTTTCCTGCCATATTTTCATTTGTTCGCGAACCTTAGTAGCACCATCTTCCTCATTTTCATCAGCAAGAATAGCCTTTATTGCCTCAACTATGGCCTTCTTAGTCTTTAGATTTGCACGTTCAGTGTTGCGAACACTTGATGTCTGCTTATTCTTCTCTTCAAAGAAATGGTCACAAGCAGCAATAAAGCGTTTCCAAATCACATCACTATGTTTCTTAGCAACTGGACCTATAGTTTTCCATTCTTTCTGAAGAGCGATAAGCGCCTCAGAAGTGACCTTCCAATCAGTAGAATTCATAAGAGCCTCTGCTTTTTCGCAAAGTTCCTGTTTCTTTTGAAGATTTGCAGTAAGCTGCTCCTTCATTGATTTAAAGAATTCAGCCTTCTTGGCGAAGAATGCATCACAACTCTTGCGGAAACGCAAGAAAAGAGCGGTGTTGATTTTCCTCGAAGCAAAACCGAGTTTTTTCCATTCACCCTGAAGGGCAATAATTTTCTTCGTCGCCTCGTCCCACAACGAATAAGAAGTAAGAGTGGCCAAATCAATGCCTTCAATCTGTTCGCAAAGATCAGTCTTTGCAACCTCATTCTCTTTCTCCTTTTCCTTGCGGCCTTCGAAAAATGACTGATATTTCTTATTGACAGCAGAAGATGATTCCTTAAACTTAGCCCAAAGCTCTTCGCGAAGTTCTTTTGCCACAGGACCTATTTCGCGCCATTCGTTATGAAGTTCCTGAAGGCGCTTGAAGGCGCTGACAACATCATCCTTCTCAACAAGTTCCTTTGCCTCATCGCAAAGATGCTCCTTGGCTTCAAGATTTTTCTTGAAATCATAGTCGCGGAGTTCCTTGTTCATTTTCAGCAAATCATAGAATTTCTCGGTTGCAAGTTGATATTCTTTCCAATTTTCAGTTACATTACCAGCAGGAATATCACTTAAACTCTTAAACTCTTGCTGAAGTTGCTGAACATGATTATATTGCTTATTGATATTGTCGGGATCAGCAACAATTGCATTAATCTCTTCAATAATTTTATTTCTACGGGCAAGATTTTCTTCACGCTTTGTCTCGAGAGCGGCATTAAATTCTGCACGCTTTTCCTTAAGCTGATTAAGAAGGTCCTTGAATTTCAATTCATCGGCATCCTCTTTCACGGCAAAAGCGGATTCTTCATTACCATTTGCCAAAAATTCCTCTTTCTCTTTCTCGATTTCAACCTTACGGATAGCATAGAATGCATTCTTAATCGCCATGGAGGCATCACGAATGCCCTCAACCGGCTTCGACAGCAATTCTGTGAGCAACTCTACAAGTTCCGATTTCGACTTATCCGCATAATTCACGTTGTCAACACTTGTAACATCTGAATCTTCATCTGTTGGATTCTCTGCGACAACATCCGACTCAAGGCCTTGAGCTTCTTCAGCCACGATTTCCTTTTCAACTGGTTTCTCAGCTTTAGGAGACTCTTCCTCCTCTGCCGGTTCTTCTGCCTGAATAGCTTCAGGCTCAGCGGCTGCCTCTTCAGGAGCAGGCTCAGCTGGCTTAACATCAACGTTATCAACTACCGGAGCTTCGGCTTCGGCTTCCACAGATGCAGCTGAATCAGCAACTGGAGAAGTTGCAGGTTCGGCGTTCAAGGTTACATCTTTTTCTTGCTTTTTATCTTCGCAAGCTTCAGACATGTTTGGCAAATCCATAATAATAAATTTTATCTTCCACCCCACAACTTTGCGAGGCATCACTTTTTAAGGCTCAAATATACATATTTTTTACCCAACTGAAAAACATTAGCACAAAATATTTTAATTTTTCATTATATTTTATTCATCAGCATCAAAAACAAAAAAAATGAATATCCACAGATATTCATAAGCATCAACTAATTATGTGAATTTATTAAATTAATGATTCAAGCATTATGGCATTTACGCATCAGGACCATAAATCAACTCAGTGCGATTATCATCAGTGAAAATTTCATTAGCAACCCTGTTTACATCATCAACAGTAACACTACGATATTTTGCTATTTCAAGATTCAAATCCATTGAAATTAATTCCATACTGGCAAGATTCTTGGCCTTTTCCAGATAACTCATGCTCTCAAAGCAAATTTCAGCCTCACGTTTATTCACGCATCTCTGCAATTCTTCAGCTGATATCCCATTTTTCAATAATAAACCATCAATTTCCGATTTCAATGCTTCGCATGCCCTATCAACTGATACTCCAGGAGCCGATTTCCCCTCAATAATCATCAAACCGGGGTCAACAGTGCCAGTGATTACAGCGCCAACACTCGTGAACAGATGAGAATTAAGAACCATCCTGATAAGACGCGATGAAGTGCCATTGGAAAGCACGTCACTTATGAGATCAATGGCATAAAAATCTTTATGAGTACGCGAGCATGTATGATATAATTCAATAATCAAATCATCAGGTACAGTTTTTTTGAAACAGAACTGTCGAAAAGACGTTTGCTTTGGTTCCATCGGCAACGAGCGCATAGACACATCACGCCTCGGAATTGAGCCGAACCAGCGTTCAATCAGCTCAACTACAGAATCAAAATCGACGTTTCCGGTAACTGCAATAACCAGATTTTGCGGGGCATAATGGGAATAAAAGAACCGTTCAACATCATCCGCCGTAAGTGAGGCAACCTCATCAAATGAATCCCCTATTGCAGAATGACGGTAGGGATGCACAGTGTAAGCCGACTTATTAATCAGCATTCCGACATCACCATAAGGAGAGTTAAGATAATTCTGCTTAAATTCCTCAAGAACCACATTGCGCTGCAAATCCACATGTTTCGGATTAAAATCAGGCTTCATCAGTCTATCCGACTCAAGCCAAAAAGCAGTTTCAATGTTTTGGGCGGGTAAAATCTCATAATAGCAAGTTGTGTCAGCGCCAGTTCCTCCATTGCTTATACCGCCAGCAGCCTGCAATGCAGCATCAAAATTATGGGCATTCGCACTTCCAGAGAACATAAGATGCTCCACGAGGTGGGCAAGTCCAGTTTTGCCTTCCACTTCATCACGTGAACCGACATCGTACAAAAAATCCAAACCCACCATATGTGTCATAGCATCACGGCTGTGAACAAGCCGAATGCCATTATCAAACAAATGGCGGTTAATCTGAATCATGAAAAAAGAACTATTATTTTAGCACTTTCATTGAAATGACACGGACATCTTTTATAGGACGGTCAGCCTCTCCAGTTGCAACGTTCTGAATCTTATTCACGACATCCATTCCTTTCGTAACAACACCGAAAACTGTGTATTGTCCGTCAAGATGAGGAGCGCCACCAACTGTGGTGTATGTTTTCTTCTGCTCAGCTGTGAATGCAAATGGATGCTTAGTGACTTCAGCTTCAGTCTGATCAATGAGTTTCTGCCTGAGTGCTTCAAGTGCAGAAGAATCACCGTTTACTTGATAATTCGTTATTTCAGCCTTATGTGCAGATACCAATTTCATGAAAACAGTTTTCAACATACGTTGCTGCATATTCTGCTCCAAATTATCAAGTTGAGGTTGAGTGTAAACTTGCCCCGTAACAATATAGAATTGAGAACCTGATGATTTGCGCTCAGGATTCACATCATCACC
This sequence comes from Muribaculaceae bacterium, assembly GCA_022484565.1. Lineage (GTDB taxonomy): Bacteria > Bacteroidota > Bacteroidia > Bacteroidales > Muribaculaceae > JAKVKZ01. The sequence continues at coordinate 46,798 of JAKVKZ010000014.1, read as the reverse complement.
TTCACGTGCAGCAGCCACTGCACCATATTTATGATAATATTGCGGATATACAATCTCAGCATCAAGCTTATACCCTGCATCATTCGAGCCAAGTACAGCATTTGGGCCAGCATTCTTTGAAGAGCCATCACCCGTTTGAATCATAAAATCCTTAATTACCCTGTGAAACAGCACTCCATTATAATAGCCACTATTGACAAGTTTAACGAAATTATCACGATGGTGTGGAGTTTCATTGAAAAGAGCAATTTCAATATCACCCTCGGTGGTTTTAATTTCCACTTTAATGCAATTATCAGTATTATTCATTGGAGTTGAATTATCACTTTTAGCGTTATTGGCACAACTGCATGAAGATGCGGCCAAAAACAAAGAAAAAATTAGCAGAATTGATTTTCTCATAGCTACACATTATTAAAATATACAGGCAAAGATACTTAATATAGATTCATTAAATATATAGGTTGCAGAATGTAGACGATGCCTTTAAATACCTGTAGAATAGAGACGTTTATATATACGGCGGAAATTATCGTCGGATTTGCTCAATTCATCGGCATGCTCCATATAATCAGCCCCCCAAAGACCGGCAATTAAATCGCCAAGATAATTATGCTCACGGTCCTTATCGATGGCAGCTTTGACAAGACGGTCAATGGCAACTGCATATTTTGACGCATCTATTGCATGCAAATAGCGTGCTGTACTTACGACAAACTGACCAGTCTTATCGACTATAATCATATTATCAATCAATTCATCCAACACGCCTTCAATCGCATCAATATTATTAGCGATATATTCATAAGTAAGCAAACCGTTTGGATCTTTGCTTAATTTCTTTTTTAATTCTTCGTTCATCATTTTCTTTCTATAAACTTTGTTTAGGTCTTGCCAAAGCAAATTTTCGGCAAATATAACAAATTTTTCTTCCAATAGACTTTTTTTGGACAATTAAATCAAAAAACGTAAAATTAAGTCCAGAATCGAGCAAAAATCCACAAATCTGAAAATCTGTTCATATATGATGCAGGGAAATATCAAAAGATTTCCACAAACAAATAGTGATGAAAACTAAAATGTTAATTTTTATACGATAAATAAAAATGTAACCCATTAATTTTAAGTGAGAAAATCGATATTTTTGTGAATTAATTTTGTTGATTCAAAAAAAATGTTGATTTTTTCTTTGGTAATAAATATTTTTTTACCAACTTTGGCGAAAATTTGGTGAGAAAAGGTACGATGCCTAATTTCACAGTGTTCACCCTTTAATTAGGACTTATTAAATACAATACAATCATTAACAACAACCCACCCTTACGGCATTGATTTAGAAAATAAGCCGTTTGGAAGTAACAATTAAATCAAACATGGAGATAAATGCTGAAAGAAAAAGATTTACTCGCAGTACTATGATTGTAGCCGCTACGGCTGCAATGTTCCTTTTCTGCGGAGCAAATTCTGTAGTCTATGCTGCTCCTTCACCGCAAGCTATCGAAGCAAATCATGGCACTAAGATCGTATCTGGTACCGTGACTGATGATAATGGCGAACCGGTTATCGGAGCAAGCGTGATGGAGCGTGGTACCACGCGCGGTACAAGTACAGACATTGACGGTAAGTTCAGCTTACGCGTCGGAGATGATGCCACATTAACCATTTCGTATGTAGGCCTTAAATCACAACAAGTTAAGGCACAAAATGGCATGAAAGTCACACTGAAATCTGATAACGCTCTTCTCGACGAAGTTGTCGTTGTCGGTTACGGACAACAAAAGAAAGTCAACCTGACCGGTGCCGTTTCAACGGTAGATGTCAGCAAGACATTGGAAGCTCGCCCACAACAAGACGTTTCCAAGGCTTTGCAGGGTGCTGTACCTGGCTTACAGGTTATTTCAAGCCAAGGCGGTATCAACGTTGAGCCTTCTTTGAAAATACGTGGTATGGGAACATTGAGCAACGGCACTGCAAGTGATCCGTTGATTATCGTTGATGGTGTTGAAATGAGCGATATTTCATACCTTAACCCTAATGACATTGCGAACATCAGCGTATTGAAGGATGCAGCTTCCACTTCTATTTATGGTACAAAAGCAGCATTCGGTGTTGTTCTTATCACAACTAAGACTGGTAAAGTAGGCGACAAAGTGCAGGTTACTTACACAGATAACTTTGCATGGGACCACGCCACTTTCCTGCCTAATTACCCAGATGTTCCATCACAGATAGTTGCATTGTCACAAGCCAACAAACGTGCAGGTGCCAAGAACGAACTTTTTGGTATGGACCTCGACAAGATGCTTCCTTATGCACAGGCTTGGGAAGAGCAAAACGGATGGAAAAAAGCTGGCTATCGCGAAATGCGCAAATGGCAAAGCGACAGTGATGTAGGTGATTATTTATGCAATGATTCAGGAACTGGCTGTCTGTACTATGCAGATTGGGACGTTAAGAACATCATGTTCAAGAGCGCTTCTCCATCAATGAGCCATCAGCTTTCTATTCAAGGTTCTACTGGCAAGACCACTTACTACATGTCGGTAGGTTACAACCAAAAAGAAGGCCAACTGAAATTCAATACTGATAAACTTCAGCGCTACAATGCCACAATCAACCTTTCTACCAACGTTACAAGCTGGTTGCAGTTAGGCGGACGCTTCTTCTACAGCGACAAAATTTACAAGACTCCTGAAACACGCCGTGATACATATCAATACCTATGGCGCTGGGGTTCTTTCTTCAGCCCTTATGGCACAATCAATGGCTATGACGGCAAAAATGATATCGCTTATCTGAAGCAGGCTGGCACTGAGCGCAACGAAAATTCCTACACTCGTTTGACAGGTTTCTTGAAAGCAAACATCACAAAGGATATTACTCTTAATGCTGATTACACTTGGTCAGTCGATAACGGAAGCCAACACGCTCCATACGTTCCTCTTGAAGGTTATAACTCATGGGGACTCGATTCCAATCCTTCCTATTTTAGCACAACATCATTCGATGACGAAAGCAACACAAGATCCACTCAATGGGATTTGAATGTTTACGCCAACTATGAGCATACATTCCTTAATGCTCATCATGTAAATGTAATGCTTGGTGCCAATGCTGAAGAAAGCGAATACAAATATGTATATGCTGAAAAGAAAGGTTACCTTGACAAAAACATGCAAGAAATCAACCTTACAAGTGAAGATGCCAACCTTATCGACGGCAATCATTCACATGCCGGCTCTTGCGGTTATTTTGGGCGTATCAATTACGACTACAACGGCATCTATCTTCTTGAGTTGAATGGACGTTACGACGGTTCTTCCAAATTCCCTGAGAATGACCGCTGGGCATTCTTCAAATCAGGTTCTATTGGCTATCGTTTCAGTCAAGAAAAATATTTTGAGCCTGCACGTCAATATGTTAGTAACGGTAAATTCCGCGCTTCTTATGGTGAAATCGGCAACCAGGCAGTGGGCAGCGACATGTTCATCTCCACTATTGCCAGCGGAAACGCCAATTGGGTGACAACCGACGGCACACGCACCATATATTATGGTATGCCATCATTGGTTTCTTCCACATTGAAATGGGAACGCATCCGCACACTTGACCTCGGTCTCGACCTCGCATTCCTTAACGACCGCTTCACTCTCGGTTTCGACTGGTTCCAGCGCGACAACAAGGATATGCTTGCTCCTTCAAAGGTGCTCCCTGCTACTCTCGGCGATGACGCTCCTTACGTGAATGCCGGTACTCTCCGCACCACTGGTTGGGAACTCAACCTCGGCTGGAATCAAAAATTCGGCGAATTCAACACTTATGTCACTTTCAACATCAGTGACGCTAAGACTAAAGTTAAAGATTGGTCCAACGATTCCCGTCTGCTCAACACTTATTATAGTGGCCAGAACTACGGCGACATCTGGGGCTTCGAAACTGACCGTTACTTCACTACCGACGACTTCAATGCCGACGGCTCTTACAAAGACGGTGTTGCCAGCCAAAAAGGTCTGCAACAAGGTAAATTCGTTTATGGCCCTGGTGACATCAAGTTCAAGGATTTAAACGGTGATGGTGTGATTGATGCAGGTAAGGGTACTCAAGAAGACCATGGTGACTTGAAGGTTATCGGCAATTCTCTTCCACGCTATGAGTATAGCTTCCACATTGGTGGTTCTTGGAGAGGTATCGACCTCGATGCTTTCTTCCAAGGCGTAGGCAAACGTAAAGTATGGACACAGTCAGCATTCGTAATGCCAATGATGCGTGGTACTGACGCCATCTACGACAATCAGACAAGCTACTGCTCCTACGATTACACTAACGGAACTTACGACATCGACCAAAGTTACGATTATCCTCGCATGTATGGTGGCAATGGTGGTTATGGAACAATCTCAAGCTCTGTAGTATCAAGAGGTTGCAACAACTTCTATCCTCAAAGCAGATACATCGTCAACATGTCGTATCTTCGCTTTAAGAACCTGACTGTAGGTTACACTCTTCCTAAGGAAATCACTCAAAAAGCACAAATAGAGAAAGTTCGTATTTATTTCAGCGGTCAGAACATCTGCTTGCTTCACAACGGAAATAAATACAACATCGACCCTGAAATCAACACTGGTTCTGGCAACTATGCCAACGGCGTTTGGGGACGTATTGCTCCTATAACTAAGTCGTACTCCTTTGGACTTCAAGTGACATTCTAAACATTTTATTAACTTGAAAAATAAAACGATAATGAAAAAGCAAATATTATTATATGGTGTCCTGGCGCTCGGTGCTCTCATGACTACGAGTTGCGATGACATCCTCGACAAAGAGCCGCTTGACAAGTTCACCGATACTCAAACATATTGGAACAACACGAGCAATGTGGACAACCAATGCAACGACTTCTACAATGAATTTGTCGCTTATGGCAATGGTGGTGGTGCCGGTTGGTTCTATTTCAAAACCCTTTCCGACGACCAGGCTGGCAACAGTTTTACTGACTGGGACTTCACAAATGTTCCTGCATCCAGTGGTTATTGGGATTTCAGTGTTATCCGTCATGCCAACAAAGTGATTGACCGTGTAACAACTTCTACCTTGACTGATACACAAAAGGCAAATTACATTGGTATCGCCCGCATGATTCGTGCATGGGAATATTTCCAGCTCGTTCGCGAGTATGGCGATGTGCCCTGGATTGACAAAGTGGTTGATGTCAACGATAATGACATCCTTTATGGACCTCGCACCGACCGCGACGCCGTTATGGACAACGTGCTCGAGGACATTAATTATGCATCAGCAAATGTAACGACTGATGGTGGTGCCACAGAATGGAACCGCAATATGGCCAACGCCATGAAGGCCGACATCTGCTTATGGGAAGGTACTTATCGCAAATACCGCACATCAGCCGACAATGGCAAAGCTGCCGATGCCGCTGGTGCAACCAAATTCCTAAATGCTTGCGTTGATGCTTGCAATTATGTTATTGCTCAAGGTTATAAGCTAAATGATAATTATCAGGCAAACTATAATTCAGTAAGTTTAGCAAAGAATCCTGAGATGATATTCTACAAGCCTTACAAAAAGGACATTATGTCACACTCCTTGATTGACTATACTTGCTCTTCAACACAGCTTAGTGGTATGAGTAAGGATGCGTTCGATTCCTATCTCTTCCTCGATGGCAAGCCTGCTGCAACAACTTCCTACAGCACCGATGATGCTGGTACTCTTGATTCTTTAAATCACCTTAATATCACCGCCCAGCTGGCTGTACGCGACAAGCGCTTGAATGCCACTATCGATTCTATCGTGTTCTATCCTGATCACACTTGGATTCGTCCATCAGTAGGCACTGGTATGGAAATGTCTTCTTCCACTGGTTATGGCGTTAAGAAGTATGATAACACAAGTCTCCCACTCATCTACCGTAGCACTACTGGTGCAGACTACACACAGGCCCCTATCTTCTGGCTTTCTGTTGTATATCTTGACTTAGCTGAAGCCAAGGCTGAACTCGGCACCATCACTCTGGCGGATTTGTATAAAACAATTAATCTGCTCCAGAAACGTGCTGGTCTGCCTAATTTGACCCTTACTCCTGATGCTGACCCAGCCAATAACATGGGCGTTAGCAATCTGATTTGGGAAATTCGCCGTTGCCGCCGTTGTGAACTTATGTTCGACAACTGGAACCGCTATTGGGACCTCGTTCGTTGGCATCAGCTCGACAAACTTGATTCATCAGTTCATCCTAACATTCTGCTTGGCGCTAACGTATCTAAGGATACATCTCTTGGCACAACTATAGCTGTTAAGAATGGCTATCTTGATGGTTCAAAGGGAATGACACGTAAATATGAGTCAAAGCATTATTTCTATCCTGTTCCATCAGGTCAAATCACTCTTGATCCTCAACTTACTCAGAATCCAGGATGGTAATAATGGCAGCATGAATCATTTATAATAAATAATTCATAAATACTTTGGCAGGAGGAAAATCTCAACTGATTTTCCTCCTGTTTGTTTTTCCTGCTCAAATTTTTTGTAATAACTATTTGTAAATTTCATTATTCTCCACAATTTTTCTACCTTTGCAATAATTTAGTGGATGGCACATGAAATTTGGATGTTAATATGATGTCCACTATCATGATATCGTTTATTTGCAATAATTCATTTATATATTTAATATCATCATTTAATTATGAAAAGGAGAATTTTGGTCACAGGCGGTACCGGCTACATTGGTTCACATACAGTAGTTGAGTTACAAGCCGTTGGTTATGATGTTGTCATCATCGACAACTTGTCGAACAGTAATGAAGAAGTGCTTGACGGAATAGAAAAGATTTCCGGAAAAAGGCCAGCTTTTGTAAAAGCAGACTGTACCGATATGACAGCACTCCGCAAACTATTTGTGGACTACCCTAACATTGACGGAATCATCAATTTCGCTGCAAGCAAAGCTGTCGGAGAATCAGTTGCAAAGCCACTACTCTATTATCGCAATAACCTTGTCACGCTGATGAACCTGCTTGAACTTATGCCTGAATTCAAAGTAAAGGGATTCGTGTTCTCATCGTCATGCACAGTGTATGGAGAGCCTGACCAAAACCCAGTAAACGAAAATGCTCCAATCAAAAAGGCAATGTCGCCTTACGGCAACACAAAGCAAATTTCAGAAGAAATCATCACCGACTTCATCAATTCCGGTGCACCCATAAAGAGCATATTGCTCCGCTACTTCAATCCAGTAGGTTCACATCCAACTTCAGAAATTGGTGAATTGCCAAACGGCGTTCCTCAAAATCTTATTCCATATTTGACACAGACCGCCATTGGCATACGCAAAGAGTTAAGCGTTTTCGGCGACGATTACAACACTCCTGATGGCTCATGCATCCGCGACTTCATCAACGTCGTTGACCTTGCAAAAGCTCACGTAAAAGCCCTGGAGCGTATGCTTGACGACAAGAGTGACAAACAATTGGAAATTTTCAACTTAGGCACAGGCGTTGGCCTTTCAGTTCTTCAGCTAATAAATGCTTTTGAATCGGCAACAGGTGTGAAAGTTCCGCACAAAATTGTTGGTCGCCGTGCAGGTGACATTGAAAAAGTATGGGCTGACCCGACACGTGCTAATACAGTGCTTGGTTGGAAAGCCACTACCTCAATTGAAGACACAATGCGTTCAGCCTGGAATTGGCAAAAGAAACTCCGTGAACGCGGAATAATGTAATATATCTGAAAACCTATAAAAGGACAGTTAAGTGTGGAATCAAACTTAACCGAAATCCATCAGATATATTAATCAAGCTAAAATAGTCGCCAGGTGCAACAAAGCATCTGGCGGCTTTTTTTACATAATCAGTGAATGCGGCAATAGTGGAATCCTGCATCACCCAAGGCAACGAGGCAAGCGAGGCCATGCGTAGGAAACTCGGGTTCAAGCAAGCATCGCTTTTTGAGGAAGTTGGCGGGAAATTCGGCAAACTGCTTGGCGTGGCGGATTATGAGTTGATTATATGACAATTTTAAGGGATTAATAGCAAAATGCAAAGCATATTATCAAGGAAAATTTAGAAGATTCAAGGAAAATATGTAAGTTTGCAAACAGAAATAACATAACACCTAATCATGAAAAGGAAATTATTCACTTTAATCGCAAACACTGTAATGCTAATCGCGCTGCCTTGCGCAGCCATGGCAGGCAAACCAAATGTGGCGTACACTGACGGGAATGTGAGATTCACTGTAATAACCGACGGAACTATTAGAATGGAATGGAGCGCAAACGGAAAATTCACTGACAATTCTTCGTTTGTGGCAGTAAACAGGACTTACCCGCAAGTTGACTACAACATCAAAACAACGGGCAACAGCGTGGAAATCAGCACATCGAAGATGGAGCTGAAATATAAGAAAGGCTCTGGACGCTTCACTAAGGACAACCTTAAAATTAAATCAGCCAAGGGCAAAGGCAAATTCCAATTTGCATGGACACCCGGCACAGAGCAAAAAGGCAATCTGCTCGGCACTTACCGAACTCTCGACGGCTACGACGGAATGATGTCGATACAATCAAATAAACAGATGCCAATTGAAAAAGGTCTGCTTGCCACCGACGGATGGACGCTGATTGACGACTCGCAAAATTTCCTTTTCGACAACTCCGAATGGCCATGGGTGAAGACACGCGACGACAAGGGCTGCCAAGACTGGTACTTTATGGCCTACGGACACAACTATAAGCAGGCATTGAAGGATTACACAGTGTTTGCCGGCAAAGTGCCGTTGCCACCGCGATACGCATTCGGATATTGGTGGTCGCGCTACTGGAGCTACTCCGACAACGAATTCAGGCAGCTGATTGATAATTTCCATGCCTACAACATTCCGCTTGACGTGCTCGTGGTGGATATGGACTGGCACTATACCGACAAAGGACGCGGCGGCTGGACGGGCTACACATGGAACAGAAACCTATTCCCCGACCCTGCTGGATTCTTAAAGTATTTGAAGAAGAATAATGTGCAAATCACTATGAATCTGCATCCTGCCGACGGCATAGCATCGTACGAAGAGAACTATCCGAACATGCTGAAATGGATGGGACTTGATTCAACATACAAGGCTACACTACCATTTGTTTGTTCCGACAAACGATTCATGAGCGGATGGCTCAACACAATATTGCGGCCGATGGAAAAAGAAGGCGTTGACTTTTGGTGGCTCGACTGGCAGCAATTCCCGTACGACCTTAAAATCGACAAACTGAGCAACACTTGGTGGATAAACTATGTGGTGTTCAGCGACATGGAACGCAACCGCGACACACGTCCGATGCTTTATCACCGCTGGGGCGGACTTGGCAACCACCGCTATCAGGTGGGATTCTCCGGCGATGCTGTGATTTCATGGAAATCACTTGACTTCCAGCCATATTTCAACTCTACGGCATCGAATGTGCTTTACGGATATTGGAGCCATGACCTTGGAGGCCATTATGGAGCTGACAAGATTGACCCTGAAATGTTCACCCGCTGGATGCAGTTCGGAGCAATGAGCCCGATAATGCGCACACACTCAACGAAGAATGCCGGACTGAACAAAGAGCCGTGGGCATTCGACTCAAAATATTTCAACGTGCTGCGCAACACCATCATGCAGCGCTATCACTTTGCGCCCTATATCTACGCCATGGCTCGCGAGGACTATGAGAGCGGTGTGTCGCTGTGCCGACCAATGTACTACGACTATCCAGAAAATCAAGAAGCCTACGACTTCAAAAATGAATATATGCTTGGCGACAACATCCTCGTGATGCCGATAACAGCCCCGATGCAAGGCGACTACTCCACTGTGAAAGTGTGGCTTCCAAGCGGCAACGACTGGTACGAACTGCACACCGGCACTCTGCTGAGCGGCGGACAAACGGTGGAACGCTCCTTCGCCATAGACGAATACCCGATTTACCTGAAAGCAGGCTCGGTGCTGCCGATGCTCGGCGACGTGAACAATTTGAGAAGCAATGACGAGAGCATGATAATAACCGTGATTCCGGGAAAATGCGACGGACAATTCAGCATGTACGAAGACAACGGCAACGACAAGAACTACGCCACGCAATTCGCCACAACCGCATTGAAAGCCGAAAGGACCGGCAATGAACTGACAGTGACGATTGGAGCAAGAACAGGCAATTACGAGGAGATGCCGGCTGAACGCCAGTTCACGGTGAAAGTGCTTTGCTCAGCCATTCCGCAAATGGTGACAGTGAATGGAGCAAAAGCCGACTACAGCTACGTCGGCAAAGACCTTTCACTGCTCATAAATGTGCCAATAACTAACTGCTCAACGGAAAAAACGGTGGAAATCACTTATCCAATGGCAGAGACAACCCTGACCGACGGATTAATCGGCAAATTCCGCAGAATCAGCAACAGCGTGCTGGAACTGAAAAAACGCGATGCGGGCATAGTGCTTACCGACCGTCTTGGCTCGATGGAATCAGATAATCTGAAACTTACATATCAGCCAGAACAATTCGCAAAGACAATTGAATCATTCCGCACAAATTATTCAAATTTACCAGTCGTGATAAAGGAGCAGGGACTTGACGAGCCAACCCAGCAATGGTTCATTAAATCAGTTGATTGGCGAGAGAATGAGATGCGATAATCTAATCAAATTGCCAAGAAACTTTAATTAAATAAGAGTTATTAGGCATTATAATAAGAAAAAATGTACTATATTTGTAGCGCATACTTTCATAATGTGAAAATACGTCGAATATGAAATCTATTAAATCAATTCTATCCGCATTATTTATTGCAGCAATGCTGATTACGGCATTCCCGGCAAACGCACAGGACTCAACGGCAACTGTCAGAAAAGGCAAAGCTGTGGAAAAGCTGGATTGCCGCTTCCATTATTACACCACAAAAAGTGATAATTGGTTCTTAATGTTCGGCGCAGGAATTCAGGGCGTGCTTTGCGAGAACGACAAAAGCCAGCCCGACTATGCCAATAAAGTGACTGCAGCAATGAATATGGGCTTCGGCAAATGGATGTCGCCCTACATAGCATGGCAATTGGAAGCAATCTGCGGACCGATCGAATGGGACAATGCAGGATTCAGCAAAGCCAAAACAGCCGGACTGAACTTCGACATAATGTGGAACATGTTCAACTCATTAGGCTCAGTGAACACAAAGCGGATTGTAGATGTGATTCCTTTCGCCGGAGTTGGTGGAAACTGCACTTGGGACATCAAATCGAACGGCACCAATGTGGCCTACCGCGACGGATTGAAACACCGCTCATGGACGCTGCCGGTGTCAGCCGGAATAATGGTGAATTTCAAGCTCAACGACTGCATAGGATTATTCGTTGAAGGACGCGCAAGATTCTTCGGCGACAATTACAACGGATGCGCCATCGGTAACCCTGTTGACGTCAACCTCGCCTGCCTCGGAGGTTTTTCAGTGAGATTGGGCGACCGCAGATTCAAGAAATTCAACCTCTGCACATATTCAGCCTACATGAATGAACTGAATGAACGCATCAACGACCTTCGCGGCGACGTGGAAGACTGCAACAACCGCCTTGAACGCGCCAACGGAATGATTGAAGCCATAGAAGCGGACACTGACGCAGTGGAGACAATGTATCCCGACAACGCCTACGAACCTGAAGAATATTCGGGACAAATGGTTTCGACAGTTCATTTCAACCACAATTCAGCAAAAGTGCCATCAATGGAAATGTCAAAAATATATGACGTTGCCACATGGATGAAATCGAAGTCAAGCGACTTGGCGGTGACGGTGGCAGGATATTCCGACGAGCAATCGGATAAAGGCGTGAAAGATGCCAATGAATTGGCCACTCGACGGGCTGAAAGCGTGAAAAAAGCACTTGAAGATTATGGTATCGACGGCAGCCGAATAAAAGTGACGTCACTTTCAGATTCAGAATACAAGCCTTACGACGACGATTCATGGAATCGCATTGTGATAATATCAACTGAAGATTAACTTCTTATTAACTGCTTATTTGATCTCCAGTTTTACTCGGGGGCAATGCCAATCGGCACTGCCCCTTTATTATTCCACGGCAAAATGCGCTGTGAAGAAATTTGGAAAAAAATATTGAAAGAATTTGACGGATTCAACGAAAATAATTACTTTTGTGCGTTGCATCAGTAATGGTGCAAGAAAGGGATTGGCTGGCAGATTGGCCGACAGATGAAAACAGGCCGGATTGCTGCTGATTACTTTTGTGCACATGAATGATTCACTATTTGATGATATTCCTTTGATTCTCGAAAAGCCAGATAACACTAAAGGGCTGATGAAACCAATTGGTTATATGGTCAAATAATTAACATAGACCAATAAAATTAATTTAAAACTTTTCATTAAGAATGAAAACCAAGCCTGATTTGAGCTTTTGGAAACTGTGGAATCTGAGTTTTGGATTTTTCGGTGTTCAAATAGCATACGCGCTTCAAAATGCCTGCAACAGCCGCATATTTGCGACTATCGGTGCAGACCCACATAATTTAAGCTACTTCTGGATACTGCCCCCACTTATGGGCATGGTGGTACAACCGATTGTCGGTGTGTGCAGCGACAAGACATGGTGCCGACTGGGCCGCCGTCTTCCCTACCTCATCATCGGTGCTGTGATAGCAGTAATCGTAATGTGCCTGCTGCCAAATGCGGGAAGTCTGGGACTGGCACTGTCGTCGGCAATGATATTCGGCTTCATCACCTTGATGCTGCTCGACACATCACTGAACATGGCCATGCAGCCATTCAAAATGCTTGTGGGCGACCAAGTGAACGAAAAGCAAAAGGGATTCGCCTACTCCATCCAAAGTTTCCTCTGTAATGCAGGCAGCCTCGTTGGCTATCTTGCTCCTATAGGACTGACAGCTTGGGGAATATCCAACATAGCTCCTAAAGGTGTGGTTCCTCCAACAGTGATTTATTCATTCTATATAGGCGCGGCAGTGCTGATACTTTGCGTAATTTACACATTCGCCACAGTGCGTGAAATGCCACCATTGGAATATGCAGAATTCCACGGATTCGCCGAAAAAGAGGAAGAAGACAAACTCGAAGGAAAGAAAGAAAAGACAAATATCATTCAACTGCTCATCCATGCTCCGAAAGTATTCTGGACAGTTGGACTTGTACAATTCTTCTGCTGGTGCGCATTCATGTATATGTGGACTTACACCACAGGCGCAATCGGCAAGACAGTTTGGGGTACTACCGACGTAAGCTCAGCAGCTTATCAGACAGCCGGCAACTGGGGCGGCGTGTTGTTCGCAGTTCAGGCTGTCGGTTCAGTACTTTGGGCAATGGCAATTCCGCTATTCAAGAACCACAAAGTGGTGTATTCGCTTAGCCTTCTTATCGGCGGACTTGGATTCATCTCGATATTGTTCATCACAAACCAATATATGCTCTTCATATCTTACTTCCTGATTGGATTTGCTTGGGCAGCAATGCTTTCAATGCCATTCACAATTTTGACAAACTCTATTTCAGGAAAGAACATGGGCACATATCTCGGACTTTTCAACTGCACAATCTGCCTGCCGCAGATTATTGCAGCATCGGTTGGTGGTGCTCTCCTCTCACTCGTAGGAAGTGAGCAGGTGAATATGCTCGTCATTGCAGGTGTTCTCCTGATTCTGGGCGCAATTTCAGTGTTCATCATCAAGGAAACTTATGCTGAACTTCCAGCAAAGGACGCTGAACCGGCAAAATAGAACTACAATATAACTAAATACGGAGTGCTGATTCACTGAGTCAGCACTTTTTTTTGGCATTATTATTGCAAATATCAAATTAAAAGCATTAAATTTGCAGCCGCAAGCGGGAAACCGGACAGCCAAGAGTGGCAATTCGGTATAAAGAGGAAGTTGTTAACCCTCTCAGCTTGCGCACTTTACGCACGGGGCTGATTTTGGCTTTGACAGCGTGTAGAGGTGGTATGTAAGCATGCAGAGCGACGATGACTGTGCTCTTTAATATTCGACATCACAAATTAACTGGCGAAAATAACAATTACGCTCTTGCTGCCTAGTCGAAGTATAGTAGACAAGGCTTAATCTTCGTCAAAGTGGCGGAGACAAGACATCGCTCGATTGCCCCGTTCCGAGACGTTTCGATAAAGCGGTGCTAAGAAATTCGGAAATTGGAACTTGTCCGCCTCGTGCAAGCTCTGAAATTTAGAGGATAAGCGGCCGATTGGTAGTCTCGATCCTGTCAGCCGACGAAAACCAAGTCAAGACTAAGCATGTAGAAAGCTTATTAGTTCCACGTTTGGACGAGGGTTCAAACCCCTCCAGCTCCACAATCCGCGCGATGGCATTCTGCAATTGCGCTAAACGACAAGCCCAGCTCTTCTTTCCAAGTGCTGGGCTTTGATTTTGAATGATTCATACGAATCATTATCTCATTTCAAATTTCACGCTCTATCATCAATCCATGAATTTCCTAAGCACATCATGAATCCTCGCGACAATGCCAACGTGATTGATTTTGGCTGATGGACGCGATCGATTAATCTTATTTCTTGTTGTATTATTAAAAATATCTCCAGAGAGGCACTTGCAACTATTGGCAAACTCATCGTTGAAGACTGAGAACTGAAGGCCCTTAACATTAAGCCATGAGTTTGTTTGTGGCTGAACAGGTGACTGAACAGTTGGCCTCATCTTACTGCGGACCTTTTTAATTAGGCGTGACTTCAAGGTGTAAACGTAGTCAGTTGAGATTGTATTGTCGGGAGCCAGAGTACCAGCTTTGTGCCTACGGTCAGTGAGCAGAACGGCAATCTCATCGGGGTGATAACCTTCAAACTCTTTGAAAATCACGAACTTGGAATCCTCGTCGCCACATTCACGAATACAATCCATGGTACGTTCCATTTTCTCATTTTCATACTCATAATCAATCAAGGTAATACCATCTATATACTCAAGCTTGGATTTCTCCATTCCATTCACCAAGTTTAATAACATGTTGTAAGCTACTTTGTAAAGCCAGCTCTTAAACTTATTGCCACCAGATAACTGCTTCAATTTAGCATAATTATCACGGATAAGTTTCAGTTCCAAGTCGGCAATAAAGTCATTAAAATCAATCTTGACCGAACTTGATTTCAGCGTAATTGATTTGAGCATGTCGGCATAACGGCCATAGAGCAAGTAAGTAAGCGCATCCTCAGAGTTGTTGCCGCTGAAAATCCTTTGAAGAATATCCTCATCATGCAGTATATGATAAATGGGAATAATCCTATTAAGTTGTTGATTTATGGTCTTGTTAAAATTCATATATTAATTTTTATCGTCATCAAAATAATTATCTTTGCTTGCTTTGATACAATCAAGGTCAATCTTGTCATAGAACCTACCTCTTCTCTTCAATTCATTGCAGAACATGTGCTGCACGCCTGTCGAAGAGGCATCGAAATTCATTGCATTATTAATGTGCAGGTCTTCAGCCACTTTGTGGGCATCCTGATTGGCTCCCAAGTAAGTAATCATCCAGCCCTCTCCGCGCATCTTGTCGATGAGTTTTGTGATGGCTTTGTTATTGTATTCCTTCGAAGCGTTTTCATACCCATCAGTGATAATGGTAACCAAAACCTTATCGTTGGCATCTATCTGAGTATGCAACTTGCTGATTCCATCACCTATTGCATCAAGAAGCGGAGTGCAGCAATCAGGCTGATAGTTCTTGCCGTCGAACTCACCTATATTCATAACCGGCTCGCAATCGTAGTGATATGTGCGATGGTTACTGTTGAACGACATAAGGGTCACAAAATGCTCCTGCTCAGCATGTTTGCATTGTGCGCTCTTAATGGTCTGAATTGTTTCATTCAGGCCGCTTACGGTCTGCTCTTCAATTGAGAACATTGAACCACTCTCATCCAAAATAATGAGATTGAATACTTTCTGTTTCATTTTTTTCGTATTTATGGGTTAAACTTTACTTATAGGACAGAAAACCATTCCTATTTCTGACAATACGAGAAATTTTTCTGAAAAATATTCTTTTATTCTCCTTATTTTTTGTCCCGAACATAAAACGAAAGCAAATGTACGAAACATTTGCGGCTAAATAATCATAATTAGCCGCAAAAATTGCGTCTGATTGCCAATGTTTTGACCGCAAAGTTAAGTATTGATGCTCTGCGGCCTAAAAAATGAGTATTTACATTAAATACAGGATATTGCCAGGCATTTTACTTTTTAATAAATCAAACATTGCTTTAAAGGTTGGTGCTGTTTTGAACTTATTAAAATAAATCATGCGGCCATCAACGTATATGCTTTTAATGCTGTAATTACTAAGCTGATAAACATTATTCTTGTGCCTTTTCATGTCATCAACGTCACCAGTAGTATTTCCTTTTAGGCTAATGCAAAATCCAAACTTATTTTCATCGAATTCTTGTCAATGTCGCCATGTTTTCTTTACCTTTGCAGTTGAAAATATACATCTTATGGACAAAACAAAGCGTTGTCCCTATTGCGGGGAAGAAATATTGGCTGTGGCACGAAAGTGCAAACATTGCGGGGAATGGCTTGATGATGAGCCTCATCCATCAAAAAGCGATGATAAAGAGCCTGATGAAACTAACGAGTTCCGCTGCCCGAAATGCGGAATGAAGATTGCGGCAAACTCGGTGGTATGCCCTCACTGCCTATGTGACATCAAAGAATACAAGGATTCACAAGAGCAGCCTGAGGCAGAGAATGTTGCGGCTGAACAAACTACGGCTGACGCAACTGAAGTTGCAACCGATTCGGAAACCAAGCCAACCGACGAGTTCATGTATTGCCCAGCATGCGGCTTCAAAATACCCGTAGATACTGAAATCTGTCCCCGCTGCCATGCCCAAGTGCAGCAAATATTGAATGGTAATGCCACAGCATCAACTCCACCCGAATTACCTACTCAACAGCCTTTGATGCGCCCTACTCCGCCACCATTCCCTTCACCAACAGGTTATAACGAACCTGAAATTGCAGAAGGAGAGAATCCGAAGAAAAGCCACACAGCTATTTGGGTGACCGTCATAATAATTCTGGTAATAATTCTCGCCAGCCTAATCGCTTATCTCGTTGTAAACGGAAATTCTGAAGAAAAAGCCATTTCTAATGACTCAACGCCAACCGACACAGTGCTTGCTGTGACCGATTACGAGGCAAAAGCCGAACAATTCATCGGCAGTTTAGGCTCCGACTGCACAGTACTGCTAAAATGCGTTGACGAAACGCGGCATTGCGTGTACTATAAAAGAGAACTTGGCAACAGTTACAACATAATGAAATACGACCTGCAAAACGATGAGGAATCCACAATATTAAGCAATGCCGACATCAATTGTGTAGGTGGCAAGACCATCAGCACAGCAAATATTGACCAAATCGCTCCTGCCGGGAACGACAATATAGTCGCAACTTCATTAATCAGCAATGCCGGCATAGGACTTTATGACATAGTGAGCTACGATACGTATTCACAGCAATTCTACTATGTGTGCTCGGGTGGCGGACATATCACAATCAATGCCAACGGAGTGATTGTGGAAGAGAGCAAATTGCTACAAGTGGGTGACAGCGAAGCTGATAATGTATATGCCACTCGCAGAAAGGCCTACAATTTACATGGAAAGTTGCTGAATATCGGTGAATGGCAATATCCTGCCAACTACGACCCTGATGCACAGCAAGGAGACCAGACAAGCAGCGACGAGCAAACAGAGGACAGCAAAAACTAGATCAAACACTTATAGTTCCTGCCCAGTCCGTTTTTGTGCTCTGGCAATCAATATCCCGGATTCTGCGTCATGTGCGAGTTCATGCTCAGCACCTTGCTGGGAATCGGAAATACTGTGGTGTAACCGTTTGCCTCGCCCGAAAGTTGAGGACGGAAGCTATAGGCACGCGTGAATTTTCCGAAGCGCACCAAATCCTGACGTCGCCATCCTTCCCAAGCAAGTTCAAGCTGACGCTCGGCAAGAATATTATCAAGCGTGGCTTCGCGGTGCGATGCGCCGACACGGTTGCGGACAGCATCAAATTCGGTCTGACCGCTCTCTCCTGCCCTCACTTCGGCTTCACATTTCATAAGCAGCACATCGGCATAGCGAAACAGCACAATGTCATTTTCCATCAATTTGCCGTCCTTCGTGGCATTCACATCAATGGCATATTTCCTCATACGGGCACCGGCTGTCTTTTCATAGCTGGTGGTCGAAACGTCAAGAGCGACTTCGCGCGGATGATACACAAGCGGCGTTATTCCATCATCGAGCGTCACCACATTGCCCGCGAGATTGCGCACTGTGTCGGCATAATAGCACTTGTCAAAGCGTGGGTCAACGCTGCCAGTTCCATAGCCGAAAACGTTAAGAGCCTCAAGCGTGGCACTTGAACCATTCTCACCGCCAAGTCCATAAGCCTTGCCATGATTGTAATGGCGCGAGCGGAAAAGATATTGCATCTGATTGGTGTACAATGTCTTATTCATCGGAATAGTGAATATATTCTCAACCGAACCTTCATTGTAAACGGCAAAATTTGATTCATAATTCGATTCAAGCTTATAGCCAAGTGCAGTGATGCTGTCGCAATAGGCTTTGCAGGTTTGCCAGGCATTAAGTTTCTTGCCTCCGACGGTAAAATAGATGTTTGAGCCATCGGGACGGCTGGAATCAGTCCAATTGTCATCGTCATACACTTCAGCGTTAAGCGCCATCTTAGCCAGCAGGAAGAAAGCCACTGGCCGCGTTATGCGCCCATAGTAATCGCCAGGAGAATTGCTACGCGACGTGGACAGGCCCGAAGCGCAATCCTGCAACTCATTGAAAAGATATTCAAACACGGCTTTTCTGCCAATCTGATAATTATACTCCACTTCGTCAACGACGGGCACATTGCCGAAAAGGTCAAGCAGATAATAATAGTACATGACCCTTATTGCCCTCACCTCGTCCCTGTAGGCCTTAACTGTGCTTATCCCATGCAGCTCGCCATAATCATCAATCTTGATTAACGAATAGTCGCACATGGCCACTACTTTGTAGAGATATTCCCACGTGGCGCGGATTGCATAGTTGTCAACGCCCCAATTATGGAGATAGAGTCCCTGCCAAAAACCGCCGTCGTACCAGTCACCGCCACGTGTAGGCATTATCGCCTCGTCGGTGGTGAAAGTGTTCAGGTCGTACACGCCTCGCCCAGTGCCTTGCAGACCTTGACTGTCGTCGTAACCACCAATATAATTATACAGTGAGGCCACACCATTTAAATAAAGCGACGACAGACTTGAATAGTAAGCGTCATCCTCAGGAATCCTGTCCTTAGGGTCTTCTTCAAGATAACTATTGCATGAACACAGCAGAATGGCCGAAATCGGCAATATATATTTTAGAATTTTCATCTTGATTGAGTTTTAGAAGTTAACATTCACACCAATGGTATAAGTTCGCGAAAGCGGATAATTGCGCTTGTCGTCAACTCCAAGCGTTGAGTTCACCGATGAACTGTTAATCATCGGCGTCAGTCCAGAATAGCCGCTTATCGTGGCAAGATTGTTGACCGTGAGCGACAGCCGCAGTGCTGTGAAATAGCGGCTGTGAAGCGGAACACGCCAACCTACAGTGATGTAATCAAAATTCACATAATCGCCGTTTTCCAGCCAGTAATCGGTGGCGGTCTGGTCTTTTATGTTTTGTTCAGGTGCTTTGCGGAGCACATTATATTCAGGGAAACTGTTCATGTTCATGTAGCTGAGCGATGTGCCGTTATAGATTTTATGTCCGAAGGCGCCATTGATTTGCAAAGCCACGTCAATCCTCTTATATCGGAAACTGATGTTTGAGCCGAGAATGGCTTTCGGCATCGCCTGCCCTGCTATGTATCGGTCCTCTCCATCTTCAATGCTGACTTTTCCGTCGTTGTTCAAGTCGGCAATCTGATAAGTGTAACCGCCATTTCCGTCAGATTTAAGTCCTGTGCAATGCGGCAGATAGAACACTCCCAGAGGCTGGCCAACGATTTGATAGACGATGTGGTTGTAACCACCGTGGAATCCTGCACCGTTAAGGCTTGAAATTGCCTTGTATTCAGGTGCTGAAATCTGCTCACCAGAGAACTCTCCGCTGAGCGAGAGCAATTTGTTGTGTTGGAACGAGACGTTCGCATTAATCGACAAATCTATGTCGTTAGTGCGAATTGGCGTAAATCCCACCGATATTTCCGTACCGCTGTTGCGCATTGAACCGATATTCGCGAGCAGCGTGTTGTAAGGGAACGGTGGCACGCTCACATCGTAAAGATAAAGCATGTCCTTGGTCTTGGAGTTATAATAATTGAATGAAAAAAGCACTTCGCCATTAAGCAACGACAAGTCGAAGCCGGCATTGAAAGTGCGCTTCACCTCCCATTTCAAATCGTGGTTTGTGTTCAGAAGATTGGCTAGCGACACGGCATAAGTGGAGCCGATAGGCACAACGCCATTAGGCTGCACAAGGTTTGCCGTGGTGTAGGAGTCTATTCCATTCTGATTGCCGGCAAAGCCATAGCCTGTTCTGATTTTCAGATTGTCGATTGCAGTCACTCCGCGCAAAAATGGTTCATTGCTCACCACCCAGGCAGCCGAAGCCGAAGGGAAAAATCCCCATTTGTGGTTTGCCCCGAATTTCGACGAGCCGTCGGTACGGGCGGAGAAAGTAAAAAGATAGCGGTCGTTGTAGGTGTAATTCAAGCGTCCCATGAATGAAGCAAGATGCGGGTCCTCATAATATGAGCGAGTGCCTTCCCAAAGTCGCAAGGCACCGGCCTGAAGATTGTTATAGCCGAATTCATCGGTGTTGAAATTCGTCACTGTCGTGCAGAATCCTGAATAAATATCCTTCTGCAACTCTGCGAGGGCCAAAGCATCGAAATAGTGTTTGCCCACTGTTTTCTTGTATGTCAGCACGGCATTGCCGAGCATTGATTCAGTGCGTTTATTGCCCTTGTAGGCCTGTCCGTGCGCCCAAACCGCTGTAGGCAGATATTGCGAATTTTCATAATCGGTGTAGGTGTATGCGCCGAAAATGGCCAACTTAAAGTCGAGAGGCAATGCGAAAGTGAGCCTCGCATGGGTACTGAGCAGTGAATTTGCATCATGGTCCTTCACTTCCATCCATGCCAAGGGATTTGTTATCTGGCTTGCCTCGGTGATTTGGTCCCATGAACCCGACTCAGTGTTCTTATGGTTTGGAAAAGTGGGATTGAATGCTTCAGCTGAATAGAAAGTTTTTTGATAGTCCACAAGGTTGTGGCTTTTCATGATTGAGCCGAACAGTCCCAAATCACATTTCACAAATCCGTCGAAAAGGCTTTGACTCATATTCATGTTCGAGGTGAAGTTGCGCCGAAGTTCATGCAGAATAACACCCTGCTTGTCGATGAATCCGAGGGCCACGCGATAGTTGCCGTCGTCATTGCCTCCAGAAAATGCTATGTGGTGCTGCTGCTGAATTCCCGTCTGCTCTATTTCCTTTTGGAAATCGGTACTGTAGCCCTTGTCGAGGATTGAAATGCCTCTCTCAGTTGCCACCGAGCGGAATCCGTCAGCATTGAGCATATCGAGCGTCTTATAGGCTGATGCAATGCCGAAACTGCCGTTGTAACTCACGCGCGTCTTTCCTTTGCTGCCTTTCACAGTGGTGACCTCAATAACGCCCGCTGCTCCACGTGAGCCGTATTGCGACGTTTCGGAAGCATCTTTCAGGATTGTGAAACTTTCAATATCGGACGGATATACCGATTCCAGCAAACTTAGGTCGCCAAACACGCCGTCAACAATAATAAGCGGGTCGTTGCCTGTAGTGAGCGACGTTGTGCCACGCAGCCGAACCGCATCAAGAGCAGCCGAACCATTTCCGTGCTGCACAGTAAGTCCTGGTATCCTACCGCGCATTGCTTCAATCGGGCTGCTGATTTGGTCCTTGTTGCCGATTTGTTTTCCAGTGATTTTTTCGATAGAGCCGGTAAAATTCTTTGCACTGTCAGTAGCATAGCCCAAGGTCAGCACCGAATTGGACTTCACTGTGGCATTTTGCCCTGAAAGTGTAAGGCAAAAGGCCAACAGGACTACAATTATCGACAGTAAATTCTTTGCCTTCATGATTTAGCGTATTTGGTTTTAAGTTCATTTATCTATAATGCACAAAATTAGCGAATATCCGCAATATTGCAAATATTCGCTAATATATTTTGTTATAAATGTTTTCTTAAGCTATTTCGAGAATAACGACCCTGGCAATGGACGGCAATTATAGTGCGATGCCATAATTTCTCCATAAGCTCCTGCCGAACGCAATGCAAGCAAGTCGCCACGGCTTGTGGTCTTTAGCGGTTCATCGGTCGCAAACACGTCGCTCGACTCACAAATCGGTCCAACCACATCATATTTTTCAATTTGTTCTGAATCCGATGTTATGTTTTCCACATTGTGATGTGCCTGATACAGTACCGGACGTATCAAATCGGTCATTCCGGCATCCACAATGGCATACTGCTTCACCGAACCTTTCTTCACGTAAGTGACACGGGTAATCAGTGCACCGCATTGAGCCACAATGGAACGTCCAAGCTCAAAATGAAGCTGCTGACCTTCACGCAATTCAAGATAAAATTTGAATGTGTCGAAATAATCCTTGAATGAGGCTATCGGGTTGGCATCAGGATTGTCATAATCAATGCCAAGTCCGCCGCCAACATTTATTACATCGAATTTCACGCCTTTTTTCTCAAAATGATTCTGGAGCTTATTGATTTTGCCGCAAAGCATCTGGAACGGCTCCATCGTCATTATCTGCGACCCGATGTGGAAATGCAGCCCGCAAAGGTTGATGTGCTCCAATTTCATGGCCTCGTCAACCACTCCATCAAGAAGTTCAAGATTTATTCCGAACTTATTCTCGCTCAGGCCTGTAGTGATATATTTATGCGTATGTGCATCAATATTCGGATTCACACGGATAGCCACCTTAGCCACTTTGCCTTTTTTAGCAGCAAGGTCGTTTATCACTTCCAGTTCAGGCAGCGATTCCACATTGAAGCAGAAAATATCGGCATCGAGTGCAAGATTAATTTCCTTGTCGGTCTTGCCGACACCTGCAAAAGCAATCTGACTGCCAGCAAAACCCGCATCAATCGAGGCGCTTATTTCGCCACCGCTCACACAGTCAACGCCGATTCCGGCATCATGAATTACCCGCAGAATGCCCGGGTTGGCATTTGCCTTAACGGCATAATGCACGTGGAACGGGAATCCGTAAGTTTGGGCCTTAACTTCATTGAGAGTCTGCTCCAGAAGTTGAAGGTCATAATAATAGAAGGGTGTTTCCGCATCCTTAAATTGTTGCAAAGGAAATTGAGCCATTTACCTATATAAATTGTGTATCTATTTTTTATTTTTGAATAGTCGGTCGCTAAGCAGATTCAAAGCCTTTACCTTGTCCGATTTACGCACAAGGAATGAGATATTGTAGTTGCTGCCGCCATAAGATATCATCCTGACTGGCAATTCTTTCAATGCATCGAGCGCTGCAGCCTCAAAACCGCGGTTTTGCCATTCAAGGTCACCAACCACACAAATTATCACCATATCGTGGTCAACGGTAACCGTACCGAATTTCTTAAGGTCGTCAAGGATATTGTCGAGGTTCTTCTCGCTGTCGATTGTCACCGACACTCCCACCTCCGAAGTGGCAATCATGTCGATAGGCGTCTTATGCGTCTCGAATATTTCAAACACCTTGCGCAGGAAACCGTATGCCAAAAGCATACGTCCCGACTTTATTTTGATGGCGGTGATATTGTCCTTTGCGGCAACTGCCTTGATTTTGTGTGCGCCTGTGGCATTATGGATAAGAGTTCCTTTTGCCGATGGGCACATGGTGTTGAGCAGCCTTACGGGAATATTGTTCAATTTTGCAGGAAGCACGCATGTGGGGTGCAGAATCTTTGCACCGAAATATGCCAATTCGGCTGCTTCCTCAAAGTGAAGTTCATCCACAGGATCAGTGCCGTCCACAAAACGCGGATCATTATTGTGCATTCCGTCGATGTCGGTCCAGATTTCAATTTCTTCGGCATTGATGGCAGCTCCCACAAGCGATGCGCTGTAGTCGCTTCCTCCGCGCTGAAGGTTGTCGATTTCTCCGTAAGCATTGCGGCAGATATAGCCTTGAGTGATGTACATATCGGCATCGGCATATTTGTCGAGAAGCGCTGAAAGTTTTTGACGGATATATTGTCCGTCAGGCTCACCGTTCTTGTCAGTGCGCATATAATCGAGTGCAGGCAGCAATACCGACTTTACTCCTATGGAACGCAGATAGATGTTCATCATTGCTGTTGACATCAATTCTCCCTGCGCCAGAATTTCTTTCTCCTCGAACACCGTGAACAAATCCTTGGTGAACGAGCGGACGTAGTTGAAGCATGCCTTTATTTCCGAACGGGCAGCCTCGCGCTGGCCTTCATCCTCGAATAATTCCATTATAGTCTCGTAATATTTCTTTTCAAGAGCATTGATGGTTTCTTTCGCGCCATCAATATTCTTCTTGTAGAGATAGTCGGATATTTCCACAAGCGTATTTGTTGTTCCTGCCATTGCCGACAATACGATTATGTTCTTGCCGCGCTTCGTGACAAGTTCTGCAACATTTTTGATTCTTTCTGCGGAGCCGACCGAAGTCCCTCCAAATTTCATGACTTTCATTGCTTCAATATTACGATTTGTTCTTTCTTGATTCAATTGTGCAAATTTACTTATTTTCTCTGACACATTTGCACTACAATGTCTCAGAGTTTGGGTCGCACTCCACAATTTTCTTGTCCTGACACTTCATCACACGTGCCGTGTATTCTTTAACAAGCGTTATGTTGTGGGTTGCCATTATCACTGCCGTCCCTTCCTCCGATATGCTGTGGAGGAGCGACACAATCTGCTGCCCGGTTACAGGGTCGAGGTTTCCAGTAGGCTCGTCGGCAAGTATCAGGCGAGGCTTGTTGAGCAATGCGCGGGCTATCACAATTCGCTGCTGTTCACCGCCTGAAAGTTCATGCGGCATTTTGTACGACTTGTTTTCCATCCCTACCTGCTTCAATGTCTGCTCTATGCGTTCGTCAATCTCCATCTTGCTGCTCCAGCCTGTGGCTTGAAGCACAAATTTAAGATTGTCGTAAACGGAGCGGTCAGTGAGAAGCTGGAAATCCTGGAACACGATTCCTATCTGGCGGCGAAGCATCGGCACTGATTTGCGCTTTATTCCGGGCAAATAGTAGTCGAGCACTGTGGCGTCGCCCGACAATATCGGTATCTCGGCATACATCGACTTAAGCAGACTGCTTTTGCCGCTGCCCACACGTCCGATGAGATAGGAAAATTCTCCTTCTTCAAGTTGGAATGAAACGTCCTTAAGCACCACAAGGTCCTTGCGGACTATTTCCACACCTTTATACTCAACAATTTTTGTCATATTGTTCTTTGGTCTTATTGTGCCTGCGGCTTAGCGCATTCGACAATTCCTCAATGCGGTGGCCTTTGGCAGTGAGCAGTACAATCAGGTGATATAGAAGGTCAGAGGCCTCATAAATCAGCCTTCCGTCGGTTCCGTTTGTAGCTTCGATTACTGTCTCAATAGCTTCTTCACCGACTTTCTGAGCCATGCGGTTCACGCCGCTCTCAAAAAGTGATGTCGTGTAGGAGCCTTCCGGCATTTCTTCGTGGCGTTTGTCAATGAAATCCTGCAAAAATGAAAGGAATTCAATTCCGTACTCATTTTTGTCACTGAAGCATGTGGCGTTTCCTGTGTGGCAAACTGGGCCGTCGGGAATTGCCTGTATCAACAGCGTATCATGGTCGCAATCATCCTTCATATCGACCACATTCAGGAAATTGCCACTCGTCTCGCCCTTTGTCCAAAGGCATTTGCGGTCGCGGCTGAAGAATGTCACTTTTTTCGTCGCAAGTGTCTTTTCGTAAGCCTCTTTGTTCATGAAGCCGAGCATCAACACATTTTTTGTGCGAACGTCCTGAATTATCGCGGGTATCAGCCCGCCCATCTTTTCAAAATCTAATGCCATATCTTTATTGTACTTTTATTTTTCTTACTGTCACTCCATTATCTGCCAAATATTCCTTCAAGTCAGGAATCGCTATCTCTCCGAAGTGGAACACGCTGGCAGCAAGTGCAGCATCGGCCTGTCCACTCTTAAAGACGTCAAGAAAATGCTCCTTTGCGCCGCATCCGCCTGAAGCGATCACCGGGATGTCGAGCAAATCATGCAATTGCGCTATTGCTTCGCAGGCAAATCCGTGCTTCACTCCGTCATGGTCCATGCTGGTGAACAGCACCTCACCTGCTCCGCGTTCCTGCGCTTCGTGCGCCCATTCAAAAAGATGTCGGCTTGTGGGAACTCTCCCGCCTTTCTCATAGCACAACCAATCTCCATCCACATTTCGTGCGTCAATTGCTGCCACACACACCTGATTTCCGAAATGCCGCGCAATGTCATCAATCAATTGCGGATTATTTATTGCAGAGGAGTTAACCGAAACTTTGTCGGCGCCTGCTTCAAGGAGTTTCTCCACATCTTCAATGCTTCCAATTCCTCCTCCCACAGTAAATGGTATGCTCACATTTTCAGCGACTCTGCGGACCATATCCACAAAAGTCTTACGTCCTTCAAATGAAGCCGTTATATCAAGAAATACAAGCTCATCAGCTCCTTCATCGCTGTAACGCTTACCAAGCTCCACAGGGTCGCCGGCAAACTTCAGATTCACGAAGTTCACGCCTTTCACCGTAGTGCCGTCTTTCACGTCAAGACAAGGAATTATGCGTTTTGCGAGCATGATGATTTGTAGTTATAGTTCTCTAAATCTTTCAACGTTATTTTGTTCTCGTATATTGCCTTACCTACTATTACGGCGGGCACATTTATAGCTTCCAAAGCATCCACATCCTGCATTCCGCCAACTCCTCCGCTGGCTATGAGTTGCAGTTTAGGCAACTTTTCGAGTATTTTCTTATATAATTCCACCGATGGCCCGGTCAACATTCCGTCGCGGCTAATATCGGTGCTTATCACCTGTGTGATTCCGCTCTCCACATATTTGCCGATGAAAGTCAAAATGTCGTTGTCGCTGCTTTCGGTCCACCCGTCAGTGGCTATTTTCCCGTCTTTGGCGTCAGCACCGAGAATTATCCTCTCAGCTCCATATTTTGCAAGCCACTTCAGGAATATTTCGGGATTCTTCACTGCAATGCTTCCTCCCGTCACTTTTGCTGCGCCACTGTCGAATGCTATGCGCAGGTCGTCATCACTTTTCAGCCCTCCGCCAAAGTCGATGATGAGATTGGTGGCTGTGGCAATCGCTTCAAGCACACGCCAATTCACTATATGCTTCGATTTTGCCCCGTCGAGGTCAACGAGATGCAGCCGTCGGCAACCGGCATCGGCATAGCCTTTGGCCACGTCAACGGGCGAAGCGCTGTATTCACGCTTCTGGTTGTAGTCGCCTTGCGACAACCGCACGCATTTTCCGCCGATAATGTCGATTGCAGGTATTATCTCAATCATAATTCCATGAATTTCTTTAAGATTATCTCGCCTACACTTCCGCTCTTTTCAGGATGGAACTGAGTGGCGAAAAAATTGTCGCGGTGAAGTGCCGCGCTGTATGGCTGAATATAGTCGGTCACAGCGATGGTGTATTTGCTCAACGGCGCATAATAGCTGTGGACGAAATACACGTAAGAGCCATCAAGTTTTGGCTCTATCAGCCGATTCGGCTTTACTTCGATTGTGTTCCAGCCCATCTGCGGAATTTTCAGTTCAGGCTTTTCTTTGTTGTCGAACCTTTTCACGTCGACATCAAAAATCCCGATGCATTTCGTATTGCCTTCCTCCGATGAGCGGCACAGCAGTTGCAAACCTATACAGATTCCCAGTACAGGCTGCCTCAACCCCTTGATTAGTTCATCCAGTCGGTGTTCAGTGAGATAGCGCATTGCCGTTGAGGCCTCTCCCACTCCGGGAAAAATGACTTTGTCGGCTGCCGCTATTTCTTCGGGATTGTCGGTAATCACAGAGTCAGCGCCGATGCGCCGCAATGCACATAGCACTGAGAACACATTTCCCGCATTATATTTTATTATTGCTGTCTTCAATTCCGTAAAATCAACTGAACACGATTGTCTTGTTCTTATATGTCAGAATCTTGCGCTGAATGTGCTTCTCCACTGCACGCGACAGTACAATCTTCTCCAAATCACGCCCTTTGTGTATCAAATCGGCCACTGAATCCTTGTGGGTAATTCTCACGATGTCCTGTTCGATTATCGGGCCTGCGTCAAGTTCGGCAGTCACATAATGGCTGGTGGCTCCTATCAGTTTCACTCCACGCTCAAATGCTGCATGATATGGCTTTGCTCCCACAAATGCCGGCAGGAATGAGTGGTGTATATTGATTATCTTATGTGGATAGCGACTGATGAAGTCCTCGCTTAGCACTTGCATGTAGCGGGCAAGCACTATGAAGTCGATGTTGTAACGGTCGAGAAGTTCAAATTCCTTTGCTTCCATCTCCACTTTGTTCACCTTGTTCACTGGAATCACCTCAAACGGGATGTTGAACTGGCGTCCCACGTTTGCAAGGTCGTCATGATTGCTGATAATCAGCGGAATTTCCACGTCCCAATCGCCTGCTATGTATCTTGCGAGAATATCATAGAGGCAATGCGACATCCGCGACACGAACAAAGCCATTCTCTGAGGTTTGTCAGTGAATTTCAGCTTATAATCCATATCGAACCGCTGGGCATATAGAGTATTGAAAAATTCGTTTATCTTCTCACGTGGAATCGAAAAGTTCTCCAAATCCCACTCAACACGCATATAGAATATGCCATTCACCCTGTCAACATATTGGTCAAGGTACAGGATATTTCCTCCATTTGTATTGATGAATTCGGTAATCACTGCAATAATCCCTGGTTGGTCGGGACAATGCATCAGCAGCACCGCATTATTCGGATATGTCTTTGCCATTATTTTTTAAAATCCTTTTAGCCTGCAAAGTTAGCGTAAAATTGCGTGCTTATCAAGCACTTTGTAATGAAATCGACATTTTATGCCCATTTTTGGCTTTAATTCGCAATAATTTCAGCACTTTTTGAAAAGACTTTATTAAGGTTGGCTACCTCACGTTTTATTAGTAACTTAGCGGCACAAAATATATTGAAAGATTACGATGAGAAATTATTGCCGCATTTTGCTCTTATTTATGCTTTGCGCATGCCGGGCGACGGCTGACGTGCCTTTCAATCTTCAAATAATATCCTGAATATATGGAAAACGAGGAAATAAATATCAGTAACTGCATCCGCGAGATTAAGCAGGAGTTTTTCGCATTCCGCAATGGTGTGATTGCCGACCGTCTGCGCTCGGCTGGCGACCCTCATGCCATTGTGTTCGGCCTTAATCTTCCGCAGGTGGTGGAAATCAGCAGCAGGTTCCCTCAAAATTCACAATTGGCGCAAACGCTATGGGAAAATGTTACCGTGCGCGAAAGCCGTATGCTGGCTCCAATGCTTTTCCCGAAAGATGAATTTACTGAGGATTTGGCTAAGCAATGGATTGAGTCAATTGAAAATCAGGAAATTGCCGATGTGCTTTGCCACCGCTTACTTCGTTACACTGCGTTCGCTGAATCTTTATGCCGCTCTTTCGCTGATAATGAGCGCGCCCTTGTCCGCTATCTTGCCCTGCGCCTCGCAATGAATCTGCTGGTTCTACGCAAGCCTGTTGACAGGCATTTCCTATCGAAATTCGCAACTTCGGAGATTGGCAGTAACAACACCGTTACCAAGCACTTGGCACAGTCGATAATTGATGAAATCAACGAGGGTTAACCACCATGGCACTGCATAACAAACTCGGCAAGGAAGGTGAAACTATCGCCACCGAATATCTCATTACTCAGGGTTACACAATCCGCGAGACTAATTGGCACATGAACCGCCTTGAAATCGACATTGTAGCCGAACACGACAACCGTATCGTGATTGTCGAGGTGAAAACGCGGTCAACTAACTATGTTGACCCGCTCGATGCAATTGATAAAAAGAAAATCATGAACCTCGTGCATGCTGCCGACACTTATATCCGCTGCAACAACCTTCCGCAGGAAGTTCAGTTCGATGTTATTTCTCTGATTGGTAAGGATGGAAATTTCAAAATTGAGCACATTCCCGATGCTTTCCGTGCTCCTCTGAAAAGTTATCAGCCTCGTTTCAAGATGCGATAACCTCGGCTCGCTTTTTAAAGCGGTCAGCCGAAACTACTGTTACTCTTTCGCCCGCCTTCGGGCAAAGGTCATTTTCAGTCATGAATTTCTTAAGATGTTCCAATGTGATGTCAAGATTCTCATCAAGCACTGATTCAATTTGGTGAAGCTTTTCAGGCAGCCTAATGTTACCGATGATTATTATTCCCTCAACATAAATTGTCCCCTCAGTTTCCTCCCTGAAAGCGTCAATTCCAAGCAATTTGCCGTCGTCATCAATGCTCACGACGGAATGTAAGTGTACTCGTTGCCCGCTCACTATGTGGTTTGCGATAAATCGCCTCATTTCAGTGTATCAATGTGGAATGTGCTGCGAATTCGGTGAATTCTGTACATGCAGCGTGTGATTTCCCTTGTTCAGACCGGGTTTCGGCACGAATTTACCCCTTGGCGGCACTAAAGTCTGTGTTGACACAGTTTGCGGTGCATTAGGGTTACTGCTCTGGCTGGCGGCGGTCGCTTTCTTTACTTTGCTTTTTCGTCCAATCCACTTCTGAACGTTATAAATTTCATAATTGCGGCGGTCGATATGTGTGCGGAGCAATTGCAGATTGTCGATAAACAGCATTTCTTTCACTTTCGGGTCATAAGAAATGTATCCGTAAATACGTTTCACTCGGCGAGTGGAATCCGTCTGAAGCGGAACTTCATTCTGTCCTTCAAAACTCATGGTTCTGAACACGAACGATGTTGAGCCGTCGAAATAATCCACGCCTAAATACACGTCCACTTTGCTGATGTTGTTGAACATTCTGAACATGAGGTCGTAGCGGTCGCCCTGACGTGCTGAGCCGTTGGCCGGATAATCGAATTTCAGAATCATTTTTCCGAGGTTATTGCCAAGTACGTACAATCTGTCCTCTTTCCACATGTCGATTGTGTCGCCCTTGGTCGCAGAATATTGCTTGCGCAGGCTTCCACCCGTGTTTCCGCCTACTTGCTGGCCACTGATGCCGTTCTTCGGCGTTTCCTTTTGGCTTGCGAGGTCTTTTTGCCTGTCTTGCAATCGTACCACCACCTCTTTGTAAACTTCGATGTATTTGTCGATATGATGGCCGTACCACACAAGCGACGTGTCGTATTCTTCCTGTGTCACATTGTGCTTCTGAAATACTGATTGGCGCATCACATTGCGGAGGGAATCGTTGTGATAGATGCCGCTTTCGGTCTGAACCATGGCCTCACCTATCTCAACATCTGTCATCAGGTCAACCATATCACTCTTGCTGAGTACATTGCTTGGGGTGTTGTCACATGCAGTCAACACCATGCACAAAAGTAATATGGCCAACAGTTTACGCATCTGTTATTTATTTGCTTCCTGATTCTCTTTCTCTTCCGCTTTCACGCCTTTCTTTCCTGAAAGTGAAGAAAGACTTTTCGGATAGAAGAATATCAATATCATCACTCCTACGCTGAGCGCGGCATCGGCAATATTGAATATCGGTTGGAAAAAGATGAAATGGTCACCGCCTACTCCCGGCATCCATGTAGGCCAATCCCATTGCATCAACGGAAAGTAGAGCATATCCACCACACGACCGTGGAACAATGTGCCATATCCTCCCTCGGGCGGAAACAGCATTGCCACATCCGG
Source organism: Muribaculaceae bacterium (assembly GCA_022484565.1). Lineage (GTDB taxonomy): Bacteria > Bacteroidota > Bacteroidia > Bacteroidales > Muribaculaceae > JAKVKZ01. The sequence goes on along the minus strand of JAKVKZ010000014.1, from coordinate 14,746 downwards.
GAATCCCGGGCTGTTGAAAATAAGGCCGTATGCTATGCAGTCGATTACGTTGCCGAATGCTCCGGCTGTAATCATGGCTATGCACACTATGTAGCCTTTCTTTATCTCAGGACGTGCCTTTATTTTCCAAATATAATAGATGAACAGCCCGACGGCAATTATTCTGAACCATGTGAGCAGCAGCTTGCTGCCCCATTCATATCCGAATGCCATTCCGTTGTTTTCAATGAAATGTATTCTGAACCAATCAGTGATGGCATATTCCTCATTATAGAAGAAATGGGTCTTTACCCAAATTTTCATCACTTGATCGATAACTATCACGGCGACGATTACTATCACCGCAAGCCATCCTTTGCTAACCTTCATCTATTCTGTCTTACTCCGTTTTATTTCTTCTTTGCCTCGTTCTCCTTCACCTCAATGGCGAGTGTGGCATGAGGCACGGCGCGCAGGCGCTCCTTAGGAATCAATTTGCCTGTCTCGCGGCAGATTCCGTATGTCTTGTTCTCTATGCGTACCAATGCTGCCTGAAGTTTCTGGATGAACTTCTGCAGGCGTTGTGCCTGCTGTCCGGCTTCTTCTTTGTTCAGGGTATTGGCACCTTCCTCAAGCACCTTGAATGTAGGTGACGTATCGGCTGTGTCATTACCGTCTGTGTTCATTATGTTGGATCTGAGCAACTCATAATCTTTCTCAGCTTTATCCAATTTTTCAAGAATCAACTGTTTGAATTCTTGAAGTTCCTCATCGGAATACCTTGTTTTCTCGGCCATGGAATAAGTCCTCTGTTTATTTTAGTTTTACGTTTTATTTCATTTAACTTTCTCAACGGTTACAAATGTCTTGTATTCGTCGAAATCCAATTCTACGGCGCCGTCGCTTTCTTTCACATCGGCTATCTCTATGGAATTGGCAAGTACCTGCTTGGCTATATAGTCGCTGAACTCCTTTACAGCCTCGTCGGTGTTCTCGTTCGGTGCAATCTTCACCATTATCTTGTCGGTAATGTCAAAGTCTTTGCTCTTGCGTATGTTCTGGATGCGGTTCACGATTTCGCGGGCCACGCCTTCACGCCGCAAGTCTTCAGTCACTGTTATGTCAAGGGCTACTGTCAGGTTGCCTTCGTTGGCAACGAGCCATCCCGGAATATCTTCCGATATTATCTCCACATCGGCCACTTCTACCGTAGCGTCGCCGTTGTCGGTCTTTATGACAAATGTGCCTGTCTTTTCAAATTCTATTATGTCCTTCTGGCTCATGGTGGTGAGTGCAGCAGCCACCTGCTTCATACTCTTTCCGAATTTCGGTCCGAGTTTCTTGAAATCAGGTTTCACGCGCTTCACCAATATGCCTTCTTCGTTGTTCACAATCTTGATGTTCTTCACATTCACCTCGTGCAGAATCAGCCCGCTCATTGCTTCGATGTCGGCTTTTTGCCTCTCATCAAGAGCAGGCACCATGATTGTGCTTAGCGGAATGCGCACTTTCAGATTCTCCTTGCGGCGGAGTGAAAGCACCATCGACGTGATGTCCTGTGCAACCTTCATCTGCTCCTCAAGCGGCTTGTTTATCACGCTTTCGTCAACTGTCGGGAACAATGCCAAATGCACCGACTTGCTCTCGCCTTTCACCACCGATGTCAAGTCACGGTAAAGCCGGTCAGAGAAGAACGGCGACACTGGAGCCATAAGCAGTGCTACTGTCTCAAGGCACTGATAAAGTGTCTGATATGCTGCAATCTTATCCTTGTTCAGTTCTCCACCCCAGAAGCGTTTGCGGTTCAGTCTCACGTACCAGTTGCTGAGGTTGTCGCCCACAAATTCCTGTATGGCGCGTGCTGCCTTGGTTGGCTCATAGTCGCTCAATTGCTTGTCAACTTCCTTCACGAGCGAGTTGAGCAGCGAGATTATCCAACGGTCAATTTCAGGACGCTCTGCCACTGGCACCGCTGCCTGGCTGCCGTCGAAACCGTCAACATTGGCATAAAGTGCAAAGAATGAATATGTGTTATATAATGTTCCGAAGAATTTGCGGCCCACTTCTTCCACACCTGCACTGTCGAATTTCAGATTGTCCCATGGTGAGGAGTTGGATATCATGTACCACCTTAACGGATCGGAACCGTATTTCTCTATTTGTCCGAATGGATCCACTGCATTGCCCAGACGTTTGCTCATCTTCTCGCCTTTCTTATCGAGCACAAGTCCGTTGGATATTACCGACTTGTAAGCAACGCTGCCAAACACCATGCTTGCAATGGCATGAAGTGTGAAGAACCATCCGCGCGTCTGGTCAACGCCTTCGGCAATGAAATCAGCAGGATATACCTTGCCGCTGTCGAATGCTTCCTTGTTCTCGAATGGATAGTGGATTTGCGCGTAAGGCATTGAGCCTGAATCGAACCACACGTCTATCAGGTCAAGTTCGCGTTTCATCGGTTTGCCGCTGTCGCTCACCAGAATTATCTGGTCAACGTATGGGCGGTGCAGGTCAATCTTTTCGTAGTTCTCGGCTGTGTACACCCCGGACTTGAAGCCCTTGTCGGCGTATGGATTGCTTTTCATCAGTCCTGCCTTCACCGATTTCTCTATTTCGTTGTAAAGTTCTTCAACGCTTTCAATGCATTTTTCCTCAGCATTGTCCTCTGTACGCCATATTGGAAGCGGTGTACCCCAATAGCGGCTGCGCGACAAGTTCCAGTCCTGAAGGTTCTCAAGCCATTTTCCGAAACGTCCTGAGCCTGTTGCCTCAGGTTTCCAGTTGATTGTCTTGTTCAGCTCAATCATCTTATCGCGTGCGGCTGTACTCTTTATGAACCAGCTGTCGAGCGGATAATAAAGCACTGGTTTGTCGGTGCGCCAGCAGTGAGGATAACTGTGCACATGCTTTTCTATCTTGAACACTCTGTCGGTTGCCTTCAGCATCACGCAAAGGTCAACGTCGAGTGTGTCGGCGTCAGCGGGAAGAGTGTTATCGTAGGCATTCTTCACGAAGCGTCCGGCATATTTTGAATATTCCTCCACATTCACATTCGCCTTCACGAAGTCTTTGTCGAGGTCTTCAACGCGGTAGAATTTACCTGTCATGTCCACCATCGGGCGGCGGTTGCCGTCTTTGTCGAGCATCATGAGCGGCGGCACGCCTGTCAGCTTTGCCACCTTATTATCGTCGGCACCGAATGTAGGAGCAATGTGGACTATTCCCGTACCGTCTTCAGTCGTTACGAAGTCACCCGAAATCACTCTGAATGCACCCTCACCGGGGTTTACCCACGGCAGAAGCTGCTCATATTCCATTCCCACGAGTTCGCTGCCTTTATAGCTCCCTACTACCTTGAAAGGTACAAGTTTGTCACCTTTTTTATAGTCTTCGAGTGCTTTATCGGCTGCTTTGGGATTGAATATCTGTCCCATAAGCGGTGCGCCCACCACTGCTGTGATTGGTTTTCCAGAATATGGGTTATATGTGCGTACTACATTATATTCTATGTTTGCGCCCACGCAAAGTGCGGTGTTCGATGGCAATGTCCATGGCGTTGTGGTCCATGCGAGGAAATAAGGCTCGCCCCACCCTGTCATGTCGGCCTTTGGCGCTTTCATCTTGAATTGCGCTGTGCAGGTTGTGTCCTTCACTTCGCGGTAGCATCCCGGCTGATTTAGTTCGTGTGAGCTTAGTCCCGTTCCTGCTGCCGGCGAATATGGCTGGATTGTATAGCCTTTATAAAGATAGCCTTTCTTGTACAGCTGTTTCAGAAGCCACCAGAGTGTTTCGATGTAGCGGTTGTCGTATGTGATATAAGGGTTCTTCATGTCAACCCAATATCCCATCTTATGCGTCAAGTCTTCCCACTCTTTGGTGTATTTCATCACCTCGTGGCGGCACGATGAATTATAGTCGTCAACCGAAATCTTCTTACCAATGTCTTCCTTTGTAATTCCGAGCGATTTCTCCACGCCAAGCTCCACAGGCAGTCCGTGAGTGTCCCATCCGGCTTTACGCATCACCTGATACCCCTTCATCGTTTTGAACCGACACACTATGTCCTTTATAGTGCGGGCCATCACGTGATGAATACCCGGCATTCCGTTTGCCGACGGCGGTCCTTCATAAAACACGAACGATGGTGCGCCGTCACGTTCTTTTATGCTTTCGGCAAACACCTTCTCTTCGTCCCATTTCTTCAGGACTTCTTTATTGATATCGGAGAGATTGAAACTATTATATTCTTTAAATTTCTTCATAAAGCCGTTAAAATGCCTCTTTTAAAATTTTTGTGCAAAGATAGTGCAAGTCGAGTGAAAAACGAAATAAAACGCAGTTTTAATTTCTTTTTCCGAGACTGTATAACCAATGTTTGAGCTAACAATAAATTGCAAAATCAGTTAAAGTGACAGAAAAATACAAAAACCCCATTTTTTTTGCAACATTTCCGTTACTACTTACGTCTTAAAATTAGAAGCATAATTTTCAATACTAATCAACCATTACGACACAACATGATGAAAAAATCATTTACTCTGTTTTTGCTGATTTTTGCAACTGCATTTTCGGCATTTTCCTCTCAACCAATTTTGAAAGCCAACGACCCCCATCTCAAAATCTTTGAGAATGGCCGATTGTCGTCATCAGAATGGGTGGCTTGGCCGCCGGCAGGTCTTGATGTCTATAAGTCTTCTGCCCAATTCGTCACCTTTGCAAGTGATATCGACACCATTACTTTCAGTGGCAAGACGAATGAATCCACTAATTTTGTAGTCCTTCTCAATGGCAAGGACTCTGCCTTCACACAAATCAAATGGGTGTCGCCCAACCCTCTCGAAGATGCCCCCAAAGAAATCACTAAAGTGGCAGCCAGTGGCAAATTGAGCCGCGCTCAGGCTAAATTCGACATTGATGCACTGATTTACACCATCAGCCAAGTCCATCCCAACATGTTTTCAGTTTGCAATCAGGGCGCATATCTTCAGGCTGTCAGCGACGTTAAGGGTTCTCTTCCCGATTCATTGACCGACGTCGAACTCTACAATCGCATTGCCCCGCTGGTCACGCTTATTGGCGACGGGCACACCTCAATGAATTTCCCTTACCATATTTTCTCCGACAATAATGCTCGCAGCACTTTAAAGCGCATGCCTTTAATTCTCGATGTTGATTCAAACGATTCCACTTTCACCGTCACAAGTTGCATCGACAATATCATCCCTATCGGTGCAAAAGTGCTTTCCGTCAATGGCAACAGTTACAAGGACATTGCTGCCAACATGATGCGCTATGCCAGTGGCGAACGCTATTTCTTCAAGCTTATTCGTCTGCACGACATCAATATCGCATTGTTTCAGTCACTTTATAAAGCCGATAAATATAACGTCACTTATGAATATAAGGGGCAAACCCGCCAGACGACGCTGCTGCCGATGACTGTAGCTGAATCAGAGTCAAGGATGAGTGGCGAAAAATCCAAGAATTCCGCAAAACCCTATTATTCTCTCCGCATAATTAAAGGTAAGAAAATTGCCGTCATGGATTTCCGTAGTTTCTCCAATCCTCAAAAGATGAAGTCGTTTGCCGACTCCATGTTCACCGTTCTAAAGAAAAATAAAATCAACGATTTGATTATCGACATCCGTCACAATGGCGGTGGCATCTCCGAAGTTGGCGATGTATTGTTCCAATACATCTCTCCAGTGCCTTTCCAGCAGTTCGGTCGCGCCATTATGCGCATCACTCCCACCACTCAAAAATTGCTCGGTTCAACACGCTCCACTCCTAACTGGTACTATCAATCAAGCGATAACACTTCGCTCATCCCATTGCAAAGCAATCCATTGCGCTTCACCGGCAAAGTTTACCTCCTCATCAGCCACAACACCTTCTCTTCAGCAGGCTCTTTCTCTTGGGCTTTCAAGCAGTTCAAGATGGGAACAATAATCGGTGAGGAAAGTGGAGGCATGAACGTTTGTTTCGGCGACCGTCTCGAATACACTCTGCCAGTTTCGCATCTCACTTGCGGCATTTCCTACAAGCGTTTCTGGCAATATGATGCTGACGAAACCGACATCCAAGGCACTATTCCCGACTTCCAAGTCCCCGAAAAGGATGCTCTCGATTATACCATCAAGTTAATAGGTAATAAATAGCACGCTCCTCTTTCCATTCACAAGTAAAAAGAAGTATTGCACCACAAAAAGTTGGCACTGAAAGGTAGAAAAATCAGATTAACTGAAACCCTTTCAGTGCCACTTTTCAGTCTGGTCCAGAATAAGAATTGACAATCTTGGGAATCAAAAGTCAACAATCTTGGGAATTTATTCTCAACAATCTTAGGAATAAAAAGTCAATAATCTTAGGAATTTCATCTCAACAATCTTGGGAATTTTAATAATAATGGCTATCTTTGCACTCAAAACAGATAGTCATGACAAAATATTTAAATAGATATATCGAACACGAGATAGAGCGAAGGCTGAAATCATCAGGTGTAGTACTGGTCAGTGGACCTAAGTTTTGCGGCAAGACAACAACATCAGAGAAGTTCGCTAAGAGTTCTATTAAGCTGAATACTAACCAGAAGATTCAGCTTGCAAGGTTGGAGCCTCGCAATGTTTTGATAGGTGAACAGCCACGTCTTATTGATGAATGGCAGACAGTGCCCGATATATGGAATGTTGCAAAAGAATGGATTGACGAAAAACCAGAGTTTGGGCAGTTTATACTCACGGGTAGTAGCACCCCTGCCGATAAGACCGAGATTCATCATAGTGGTGCTGGACGAATCGTCACATTGATGATGCGCCCCATGAGTCTTGCTGAATCTTTGGACTCTCGAGGAACCGTCTCCCTCAATGCTCTGTTTGATAATCCCTCAATGTCTATTTTTGATTTAAACGAAGATTGGAGTCTTTCCGATTTAGCTTATCTGATATGTAGAGGTGGTTGGCCGCTATCAGTTCAGCCTGACAGACAGGTAGCCCTGGACGTTACGAGTAACTACTATCAAGGTCTTTTCAACTTTGAAAACAGTGAAAACAAGAAGTTCCGCAACAAAAGTCCAGAAATGATGCGGATGATTCTGAGAAGTTATGCGCGCAACATATCTACCGAGGCTGCGTATCGAACGCTAATAGCTGACGTGTCAGCATCTAATAATCGAACGATGGATTCAAAGACATTTGACGATTACATGGATGCACTCAAAGACCTTTATATTTTGGATGATTTAGATGCATGGAATCCAAATCTCCGTTCAAAAGCAGTTGTTCGCTCCACTTCGACTCGTCATTTTGTGGATACCAGCATTGCTTGTCAAGCTCTTGGCATAAAGCCGAGTGATTTGATAAATGATTTGAATTCATTTGGTCTATTCTTTGAAGATATGGCCGTAAGAGACCTCAAAATATATTCCATGCTAAGAGGTGGAGAGGTAAAACATTATCGTGATAGCCGTGGATTAGAGTGTGACTCCGTAGTGCATCTCGAAGATGGAAGATGGGCACTCATCGAGATGAAGCTCGGAGGAGAAAAACTTATAGAGGAAGGGGCCGAGAATATGCAGAAACTTAAAGCTGATATAAAGGACAATCAAGGGCCGTCATTTATGATGGTTTTGACAGGTACTGGTGCAGCCTATCGGCGAAAGGATGGCGTTTTTGTCGTTCCCATCAATTGCTTAAAGGAATAGCCAGTATCTACTTGACTTGCCAATAGCATTCTCTATATTATATAGAATGTTTAGATTATTTCCATTTCAAATAGAATAAAACTCACTTTTTCTCTATTCTGAATGGAATAACAGTCACATTTCTATAGCATCTTCATCCGATGGCAAACCATGAATTTTCCCTTTCTTTCCGTTTTTCTTGATTTCCTTCTCTCTCATTGCTTATCTTCGCGCGAAAGATTAAGCCATGAAAACTATTCCCTCAAATATCTGCCTTTCATTTTCAGCGATTTCAAACTTCTGTATCTCGGTAGTTTCCCCACTCCTCATTCTCTCAATTTCCATTTGCCAAATCCAAGCCTTAAATAGCACAATGCGCAAGCCAAAAAAATGGCTGCGCGTGTGTGAAGCCTCTAACCGTGAACACCTTCGTAACCAATCATTCCTCCAATCAGTTACATGCGCCAAAAGTGTTCAAACCCACAATATTTCCATAGCTGAAAATTCAATCGTTTTCCTCAACCAATTGCTCCAAAAATTCTTGTTCCAAGCCACACCCCTATCCGCCATCACATTCAGTGCTCAAAGAGTGCAAACGTGTGTGGAGCCTCTCGCCGTGAACACCTTCGTAACTCATCTATTTTCCAATGCATTACGGGCGGAAAAAGTGTTCACACCTACTCCGCAACTCGCCCTGCCGAAATATACAGAAAAAGCAGCAGGGCGACAAATTGCCGTCCTGCCACATTATATATTTCAGAAATTTCTATTTCTGCATTTTCCCGCCCTTCAGTCCTTTTCCGAGGCTGAAAATGTTTTGGTCGTAGCTCACCGTCTTCATGCCCATCTCGCGTTTACGCTTCAAGGCAAGTTGCACAAGTTTATCCATCAACTCGTCAAACTTGATGCCGGTAGCTTCCCAAAGGTAGAACGACAGCGACCCAGGAATGGTGTTGATTTCGTTCACATATATGTCGCGTGTTTTGCGGTCAATCATGAAGTCGATGCGGCTCACACCGTGGCACGAAAGCACACGGAAAGTCTCGCCGGCAAGGAATTGGATGCGCTTGGTCTCTGCTTCTGGCAAATCGGCAGGAATACGCTTTTGCGACACCTGCATTCCTTTTGCGCCCTTTGTTCCGCCCATATATTTGTCTTGGTAGGAAAGAATTTCTCCGCTCTTTATTGGTTCTTCCAGTACCGACGATTGGTGTTCGTCAGTATCGCCAAGCACGGAGCAGTTGATTTCCTGCAATTCCTCCACCATATCTTCCACGATTATGCGTGTCGAATATATTTCTGCGCCGTCAACTTTCTCCATAAGTTCTTCGCGGTTGGTGGCTCTGCCTATTCCGACGCTCGAACCGAGGTTGGCTGGTTTCACAATTACTGGATAGCCAAGTTGCTTCTCCACTTTCTCAATCAGCGCATCTTTCTCGGCAAACCATTGTTTGTCGGTGAACCACAAATAATCCACCACAGGAATATCGCACGATTTCAGTATCATCTTCATCGTGATTTTATCCATTCCGTTTGCGCTCGACACTGTGTTGCAGCCGGCGTAAGGTATTCCGATTGTCTCAAGCACGCCTTCAAATATTCCGTCCTCGCCGTTCGAGCCGTGAAGCACTGGAATCACCACGTCAAGGTGAGTGAGCACGTTCGAGCCGAACACTGCCTTCTTGCATTTGTAGAGGTTGTAGTCGTCGAAGCATGGCTCCATATACACTGCCTCGCATTGTTTCAGCAGTTCAGGCACATTGCGGTAGTTCTTCACTTCAAAAAGTGCATCGCCGGTGTACCATTTGCCTTGTTTGGTGATATATATTGGCGTTACGTCATATTTTTCGCGGTTGATGGCATGCATTGCCTGCGATGCCGATATCACCGAAATTTCATGCTCGGTGCTGCGTCCACCGAAAAACACTCCTATATTTGTCTTCATTGTCTTATTATGAATTTTATTTTCTTTCTGTTATTTGAATGTGTCGGGCAGGTCGTTCTCGTAGAGCACTGTATCGCCCACCGCGGCTATCTTCATCATCAAGGCCTGAGCCTCGTTGAATGTGGCGGTCTCATGCACGTTTTCTGCCTTCATTCCTTTCTTCTTTATGCCTTCCATTATGGCATCGTGGTTGTATTTGCCCACCACAATCGCCACATCGCACGTTTCGGCAATATGCTCTCCGAACAGTTCATTATAGTATTCCTGCTTGTCGCCGAGTTCTATCATTCCAGGCGTTATCACTATGCGTTTGCCTTTTGTCATGCGGCCAAGCACGTCAAGCGCCATTTTCGATCCTTGCGGATTGGAGTTGTAGGCATCATCAATGATTGTTATTCCGCTTGCTGTGCGCTTCATGTTCAGGCGGTGTTCCACCTGTTCTATCTTGCTCACTGCATATTGTATTTTCTTCTCCGGCACTTCGAGTTTCATTGCAATTATCACTGCTGCCATCAGGTTGGAGATGTTGCATTCTCCCACGAGTTTTGTCTCAAGGTCAATGCTCTTCCCGTCGCCTTTCACTGTGAATTTTGTGCCTCTTTCGCTATATTCCACGTTTTCGGAGTGATAGTCGCATCTCACGTTATCGCCCACTGCGTAGCGTTTCACTTCCACATTCGTCACTTCGCGGTTGGCTACGTATGGGAAGTCATTGTTGATTACTGCGAACCCGTCGTGTGGCAGGGCATCCACAAGTTCAAATTTTGTGCGCTGCACATTTTCTATTGTCTTGAACGATTCCAAATGTTGTGGACCAACGGCTGTAAGAATTCCCATCTGCGGATGCACAAGGTCGCAAATCTCTTTTATGTCGCCAATGTTTTTAGCGCCCATTTCCACTATGAACACTTCATTGTATGGCTGAAGCATTTCGCGCACTGTGCGTATCACTCCCATCGGGGTGTTGAAACTTCCGGGTGTCATCAGCACCGAGAATTGTTCGCTCAGTATTCGGTTCAAATAGTGCTTTGTGCTGGTCTTGCCGTAGCTGCCTGTGATTCCTATAATCTTCATTTGCGGCATCTGCGTCAATATCCGCTTGGCATCGTTGTAGTATTTCTTGTTTATTGCTTTCTCCACTGGTTTCATCAGCCAGTTCACTGCCATGGTGAATATGCAGGAGAATGTGGCGAATGTCACCACGTTGAGCGTGATGTAGTACATTACGAATCCGTCGTTCCTGCCGGCATTGATTCCTATCACTGCTGCCACTGCGAACAGTATCACCAGTTCGGTGAAATAAAGCCGTTGCACGCGTTTGGTGAACACAAGCGGCTTCTTGTATTTCTTCTTCAGCAGTGCTATGGATTGGAATATCAGCACCACAGCCACAATAGCCAGCACGAAATACGATTTCGGCCCGCCCATGTCGCCTGCCATCATCAGGAAAAGCATTGCCAGCGAAATTATGCGGTTCATGCTCATGTAGTCGTTGCTCGTCCTGAGCCATGCCAGATAGCGCTCATTCCTGTAGCTGTTCTGCTGCATCATCTGCATATCCCACTTCAGCATCACCGCAAGGTAAGCCACTGCGGCTATTATCAGAATTATATGTACTGTCATCAACATATTTTCGTCTTTTTCTGTTTATTTCTCTGCTTTCATTTCTTTTTCGAGGAAGCTCATCAGCACTGCCCTGAATTGTATCGGATTTTCAAGGAAACTGTAATGTCCAACGCCTTCAAAGGCCACAAGCCCCGAGCCGGGAATCAGCTTTTCCATCGTTTTTGCGTCGCTGAGCGGTGTTGCCGTGTCTTTTTCGCCCCAAATCATCAGTGTCGGGCATTTTATTTTCGGCATGCACCATTTCAGGTCTTCGTTCACCACTCGGCTCATTATTGTCCGCATTTTCTGTGTCGCGCTGTTGTAGTCGCTCGACCCTACTTTGCCTCTGTATTCGTCAAGCATCTTGTTGCCTTTCGTCTTTCCGAATATTATCGGCAGGGCTTTTTTCACTGCCTTGTAGGTGTAAACTTTGTAATAATATTTCAGCGAGCGTTTTGGTTTCACTCCGGCTGCATCCACCAATATCATCTTCCTCACCTCATTCCTCGATGCGTAAAGTATTCCTACTCTTCCGCCGAACGAGTGCCCTATCAATATCGGTTTCTCTATTTTTTCAGCTTTAATGAATTCTTCAATAAGTTGTGTGTAATCTTCTATACCCCAAATTGTTTCAGGCTCTGTGCTTTCACCGAACCCGGGAAAGTCAACGTTATATACTTTCAGGTTTGGCAGCAGCATGTTCTCTATGCTTGCCACCGTCGTGTGGTTGCAGCCCCATCCGTGCATCAGCACAACGGGCACGCCTTCTCCTTCCACCGTATAGCAGAATTCTACTCCCTTTATTTCAAGTTTTTTCTTCATATCGCTCTGAAATAATGTGCAAATATACAAATCTCGCCCCACATATCGTTTCTTTCGGCTTAACTAATCTCGAAAAATATGTTTTTCCTCACTTTTTTCCATCTTTATTTCTTCCTGTGTAAGGTTTTTTCCTTCAAAATATTTATCTTAGCATTAATTTTATTCATGTTATTATGACCGACGACATCAAATCGCGCATCGATGCGCTCCGCAAGGAACTTAATGAACACAACTATAAGTATTATGTGCTCAATTCTCCTGTTATTTCTGATAAGGAATTCGATGATATGCTTCGCGGGCTTCAGGATCTTGAATCGGCTCACCCTGAATTTTTCGACCCGTATTCCCCCACTCAGCGCGTCGGCAGCGACATCAACCGCGCCTTCACTCAGGTTGTGCACGAGCGTCCCATGATGTCGCTTTCCAACACTTATTCCGTTCCCGAAGTCGAGGATTTCCTGCATCGTGCCAAAAGCGGTCTGAACGGCGAGGATTGCCAGATTGTCGGTGAAATGAAGTTCGATGGCACTTCCATCTCCATCACCTACGAGCATGGACGCCTTGTCCGTGCTGTCACCCGTGGCGATGGGCAGCGTGGCGATGATGTCACAGCCAATATCATCACCATCAAGAGCATTCCTCTTGAATTGACTCACGGCGATTTCCCCGACAAGTTTGAGGTGCGTGGCGAGATTCTTTTGCCTTGGGAAAGTTTCGAACGGTTGAACAAGGAGCGTGAATATAATGAGGAACAGCTTTTCGCCAATCCGCGTAATGCCGCAGCAGGCACTCTTAAATTACAGAATTCCGCCGAGGTGGCACGCCGTGGACTTGATGCATATTTCTATTATCTTCTTGGCGACAATCTCCCCGCCGACAATCATTTCGACAATATGAACATTGCCCGTTCTTGGGGCTTTAAGGTGTCCGACACCATGACCATTCTGCCTTCCATTGATGCCGTAAGCGATTTCATCGAAAAGTGGGACACAGAGCGCAAGCATCTTCCTGTGGCTACCGACGGTCTGGTTTTCAAAATTAATTCTCTGCGCCAGCAGCGCAATCTTGGCTTCACCGCCAAGTTCCCGCGTTGGGCCATCGCATATAAGTTTCAGGCTGAACGTGAATGTACCAAGTTGAAATATGTCTCTTTCGAAGTTGGCCGCACAGGTGTCATCACTCCTGTAGCCAATCTTGAGCCTGTTCTGCTTTCGGGTACCATCGTGAAGCGTGCTTCGCTCCATAATGCCGACATCATCAGCGGTCTCGACATCCACAATGGCGACATGGTGTATGTGGAAAAAGGTGGCGAAATCATCCCTAAGATTGTCGGCGTTGAACTGAAAAGCCGCATCAAGGACAGCAAACCAATTGAATTTGTCACCAAATGCCCTATTTGTGGCACTGATTTGGTCCGCAACGAGGGCGAAGCTGCATGGGTGTGCCCCAACAGCTATCATTGCCGTCCGCAAATAACTGGAAAAATCGAGCATTTTGTTGGCCGTCATGCCATGAACATCGACGGCATCGGTGAGGAACTTGCCGAGCAGCTTTACGATTCGGGGCTTGTTGAGAACATTGCAGACATTTATTCTCTCACTGAAGCAAAATTGCTTACTCTCGACCGCTTTAAGGAGAAGTCCGCACGCCGCATTCTCAAGGGCATTGAGGATTCACTGAGTGTTCCGTTCGAGCGTGTTGTGTTTGCTCTTTCCATCCCTAATGTCGGCGAGACGGTTGCCAAAAAGATTGCCCACGCCGTTCACGACATGGATTCGCTGAAAAATGTCTCTATTGCCACTTTATCGTCTTATCCTGAAATAGGTCCGATTATTGCCGACAGCATCGTGGCGTTCTTCCACAATCCTTACAATTTGATGATTGTCGAGCGTCTTCGCAATGCCGGACTTCAGATGTCGGTTTCCGATAATGACGTCAAGAGTGAATCCACCAAGTTGCAGGGCAAATCCATTGTTATCAGTGGAGTGTTCGCAAAGCATTCACGCGACGAGTACAAGGATTTGATTGAGAAAAATGGCGGCAAAAATGTAGGCTCTGTTTCCAGCAAGACTGATTTCATCCTTGCCGGCGACAACATGGGGCCGGCCAAACTTGAAAAGGCTCAAATGCTCGGTGTGAAAATAGTCAATGAGGATGAGTTCCTTGCTATGATTGAGTGATTCTGCGCTTTTTGAAGTATTTCTTGTAGAACACTATCATCAGTGCGGCTGTCAGAAGTGCGCTTACCACTGCCAATGTGGGGAATGTGCCGTGGGCCACTCCCAATTCGTCAAGGCTCGTCTTCAGCACATGCCGGCTGAATAGATATTGCTGGATTACCACCACTGAATTATTCAGGGCATGAGCTATTACCGACGACCACAGCGAATGTGTCCACCACACTATATATCCGAAGTATGCTCCCATCAGCATCCGTGGCACAAATCCGAAAAATTGCATGTGCAGGGCGCTGAACACTATTGCAGCCAGCCAAATGGCTATGTGCGCGTTCATCGGTTTGTCCATCAGCAGTTTCTGGAGCATTCCCCTGAAAAAGGTCTCTTCGCAAAGGCCTGTCAGCACTCCGGCTATCAGCACCATTATTATCAGTTCCCACGTATTGCTGCTGTTTATCATCATGTTCGACATCTGTGTCGCTTCATTTTCCATCTGCCGCATAGCTGTTTCTATCGTTTTCATCGATGCTGGCAAAG
>JAKVKZ010000013.1 GCA_022484565.1 Muribaculaceae bacterium | reverse complement strand
CGGACATCAAGTCCAAATTCCTGCCAAGCATGGAGAGCAAAGAACAGGGAATCCTCAGGAGTGTTGCACTTGAAACTATTGGCAATAAGCAGAGAACCATTGCGGAAAGCGCACAAATCAATCATTCCTTTCCGGAGATTGAGAAACATTTTGGAAACGTCGGAATCAGCGCATTTCTGCCTGAAATATTCGCAGACGGGATAAAGGTGATGATAGATTGCAGGAGAATTGAAAGTGCGGTCGAGGAAAGGAATGATGCCCTTTTCGACTTCAAACACAATTTGAGCATTGCAATTTTTCAGGGAATTGATGCGGATATTGCCAAAACACGATGGGAAAAGACTATGGAAAATCTGATTTGCAGCGGCTTCGTCAATTTCAGGCGGCATGACAGAGAAGTGCATGGATTCAACTTCTATGGTAACGCTTTTGTAATCGAGGAGAAACACGTTGTCGTTGTCGTAGATACAATTCTCGAGCGATTTCAGATAGCTGTCGTCAGCGGCATCGAAGCGCAAATCACGGCAAATGATGGATTCAGCCACTTCTTCGCAGTAAGCGATGAAACTAATTCCGCCATCATCGAGCCTCAGAACAAGTTTCCATTGTTCCGGGTTCTCAATCTTGATATCCG
Organism: Muribaculaceae bacterium; assembly: GCA_022484565.1. GTDB lineage: Bacteria > Bacteroidota > Bacteroidia > Bacteroidales > Muribaculaceae > JAKVKZ01. The sequence continues at coordinate 59,709 of JAKVKZ010000013.1, read as the reverse complement.
ATGTGTTGTTAGAAAGGCTGCTCATTATGAAAAACTCAATATAGTGCAAAGATATGAAATTTCGCACTTCCACCCAATTTTAAATTGAAAAACCTTAGAGCAGGTCAATCTTCATACCCTCGTCGGCTGCAATGACATCAGGAAAAACTTCCTTGGCCTGCCTTAAAAGCACGTTCTCATCTTCGTAACGTGAAGAGAAGTGCCCGATGATAAGATGCTTTGCATCCGCTTCCTTAGCCACTTTGGCAGCTTGGCGTGCGGTGCTGTGATGATATTTGCGGGTGTTGGCAGCCTTGTCGTCGCCGAAAGTGGATTCATGGTAAAGCCAGTCAACGCCCTTGACATAATTGATGACACGCTTGGAATACATGGTGTCGGAACAATAGGCATAGCTGATGGAATGGTCAGCAGGGTAAGTGAGCTGTGAATTTGGAATAACCCTGCCGTCGGCGGTGGTGAAATCAGCACCGGCACGGATTTCATTCATCATGAAAATCGGGACATTGAAGAACTTCGCCGCTTCGCCATTAATGTGCCGTCGTTTCGGCTTTTCGGCAAAGATGAACCCCACAGAAGGAATGCCATGGAGCAGAGGCACTGTGGTGACAGTGATGGCATCATCTTCGTAGATAATTTTGTGCTGCGGAGTGATTATGTTGAAACGGATTTCGTAAGGAGTTTCACGGCAGAAATAGGAGAGAATATTCCGGAACTGGTCAGCACCCTCCTGAAAGATGTGGATAGTGATAGTGCCCGTCTTGCCAAGCAGGGCAAGGGTGGACAGCAGACCAGGGAGGCCGAAACAATGGTCGCCATGCAGGTGGCTGATGAAGATATTATTGAGGCGCGAGAATTTAAGCTGCATGCGGCGCATCTGCAATTGGGCACCTTCGCCGCAGTCAATCATGAAAAGGTTGTCGCGGATGTTGAGCACCTGGGATGACGGGAGATGCCTCAGAGTGGAAGTGGCAGAGCCACAGCCCAAAATATTCAACTGGAATTTCGACATTCAGAACCTGATTATAATTCAAATATGATGCGAAGATAGCAAAAAAAGGGGACAGCACCTAAAGATGCCATCCCCAATATTCATGAGAGCGATATAAATTACCGCTTGATAAGCTTTTCAGTGAAAATGCCGTCGGCAGTGGCAATGCGGACAATGTAGTTGCCTGTGGCAAGATTGCTTACGTTGAGAATGTTTTCACCAGTTACTGAAGCTACCTTTGCACCCATAATGGAATAAACTTCGAGCGACTTGACATCGTTGCTGTTAACCTGAATGTAATCAGAGGTAGGATTAGGATAAATCGAAACCTTGTGAGAGGTCTTGACATCGGTAATAACATTGTCAACACCGGCATTCTTCATGTTAGTGATAACCACGTAGCTGTTTCTTGGAACGGTAATAGTGCCAGCAGCAGCATCGAAGGAGGTAGTAACGCCATAGGAAGAGCTGTTGATGTAGTAAGTACCGCTTGGATTATCGAACGTGTAAGTGAAAGTCTTGTCGGTGGAAGTCGGGTTGTAAGCAGCCACGAGCTGTTTGCCAGTGCTGGTGTTGCGGGCAGTGATGAAACGACCGTTATCCCAGTTGCTTGCAGTGACAGACCAGTAGAATTCAGCGCCATTCGGGACATCGAACAAGTCGGGGTTACCATTGCGGATGCCGAGGATTTCGGCATAGTTGTCGTGCAAGCCCTTGCGGTTGGCATCGGCGAGATATTCCCAGTGCGGAGTCTTAGGGTCAGTAGAGATACTGCCTTCGTCCTCGCTGAGGTCGTAACCCATTTCACCAAATTCCCAAATCATGTGAGCACCCGGTACGAGGAAAGCGAAAGCGGCGTTAGAGCCAAGGCGACGCATACGGATAGGATTGCTGGCCTTAACAATAGATGTGCCATAATTTTTCTGCTTGTAAGCCATACGAGTTTCGTCGTGGCTTTCCATGTAACCTACAGTAGAACCGAAAGGACGGCTCTCGTCACCACTGTACATGCCAGAGAAGGCACTACCAGTGGGCCATCCCATAGCGGACTGGCAATAAGCATAGTTCATCTTCTTCCAAGACATGCAGCCATAGTTGCCCATTTCATTCTCTTCGGCGGTAGCGACGAAGTATTCAAGAATTACATAAGCATTAGGATTGACGCTGTGGATAGCATCAGCGAAACGCTTGATGTTGGCGATACGGGAAGAATTGTAAGAGCTTCCTTCAACGTTGCTTGAGTAGCTGTTAGAATCGCCATAACCTTTGGCAAGGTCGAAGCGGAAACCATCAATCTTGTAAGTTGAAGTCCAATATTTGAGGACATCAGCGAAATAAGTGCGAACCATTGAACTTTCCTGTTTCCAGTCGTTGCCTACACTATAGTTGTGAGGAGCGACAGCATTGAAGAATGGGCTATCAGCAGCAGGACGGCTGTTGGCACTATCCCAATACATCAAGCACCAAGGGTTAAGACCCCAAGAGTGGTTGAAAACAATATCCATGATGACAGCGATGCCGCGCTTGTGACATTCGTCGATAAACTTCTTGTACATGTCAGGAGTACCGTAAGCCTTATCAGGAGCCATGAAGAAGTTAGGATTGTAGCCCCAAGAATTGTTGCCGTCAAATTCAGAGATAGGCATCAATTCAATAGCATTCACGCCAAGAGAATCAAGATAATCTAGTTTGCCCATGGCAGCTTCAATGCTCTGTTGAGGAGTGAAGTCGCGGACGAGAAGCTCGTAAATGTTAAGGTTTTGCTTGGCAGGAGCGCTAAAGTTGGTGACTTGCCAATTGTACTTGTCGATGTTGCCGTGGAATACGGAAATGTCGAAATTAGCCAATTTGCTTGGGAAAGCCTTCAGATTAGGATAGATAGTATAGTTCTGATTGATATACTTATCATTCCAAGGGTCGGAAATCTGGTGGCAATACGGGTCGGCGATGTTGAGATTATCGTCAACGATGAAATAGTAGCCATATTCCTTGTCCATGTCGAGAGTGCCGGCAGGAACAGTGTACCAGAAATACTTGTCGCCTTGATAGTTCATCAAGTTAGTGTTCTTTACACGGAAATTATCCCATTCACCAACGAGAATGACGTTGGATTTGTTAGGAGCATAAAGGCAGAAAGTGACACTGCCGTCGCTATTGACAGTAGCACCCTGCTTAAGAGTACCGCTATAGGCAACAGCCTGAGAAGTGCCACGGTGGCAGAAAGAGATAGTGTCGTAAACCTCAGTTGTGCCGCTGACAGCCTTAGCGATGATGTCGCAGTCGCCAGTCGGAACAGTGTACGACTTAGTGAGAGTGGTAGTAGCGCTTGCAGTGGCGATAGGAGTGCTGTTGACATAAAGGCTCAAATCAGAAGCAAGCGAAGCAGTAGCAGTGAGGTTGACAGTGCTGTTGGCATCGGTGAGGACACTTGCGGAAGCATCACTCGTGAGGTTAACAGCGAGACCATCCTCGTGAACATCGATAAAAATGTCGCCACCACCAGTAGCTTTACCTTCCTTAGTGCCATCGGCATTACGGAAGACGAAAGCCATCTTGGTGACAGTCTCGCCTTCAGCGAGGCCGTAATAGGTCTTCAAGTCGCCGATGTCGAGCTTCCAGAGATTTGAGCTGACATAAGTCATGGCATACTTGGCAGAATTATCGCCCCATTTAGAAGGAGCATGTTTCCAGTCGGAAGAGCTGGTGCTGAGCGAGGTGATGACTCCAGTGTGAGCATAGACACCAGAGGTGAGGCCCGCAAGTCCACCAGTACCTTCATTGGCGCGGAAATAGACAACGATGCCAGTAGAACTTTGCTGAATGATAGCCGGCTCGGTATAAACGATGTCGGCAGCAGAGGCGAAAGCGCCACTGAGCAGCAAGCAAACCAGCAAGATAAGAGATTTCAATTTACACATTTCTGTTAGGTTATTAGTTTGATTTATGATTATTATCGACAAAAATGGGTAGACATAAATTGCGCATCACAGATGCTGATAAGAAGAATAAGCGCGCCTAATATCGGCAGATTATTCATAATAAGTCTTCATGATGCAACAACAAATATGTCAATCCAGTTATTTTATGGGCGCAAATATAGTCAGTTGTGCTCACATAGCAAAATTTTTCACGTTAAACTTTCAGTAATAGAAAAGAATAGAAACATACATGAGAGCTGTGACTATTAGAGTTTAATTAGAATTTGCCCAAATGGGTGATAACGGGCGACACAGATAAAATATAATCAGTAACTTCGCCGAAATTTCAGTCATGCTCAAAAAACAGATTGGAACAGGCACTTAACTCATAAAGATTTGGCAGAGCGGACTTGATAGTCTGCTTTCATTATAGTCATGCCATAAGAGCATGCAGGACAAAGATAAGCAAGGGTGAGAATGAAACATCAAGAATAAGAATATTTATTTATGTTTTTAGAAAATTTTTTTGAGAATTCTGTAAAGAACTATCCGCAAAACATCGCAGTGGAAGAAGGCGGAAAGAAATTCACGTACACCGAGGCGGATAAGGCCGCAAACCGGCTTGCAAATTATTTGAGAAGTCTGGAAATTGGGCCTGAAGACAAGGTGACCATACTGCTTCCACGGCGTGCGGAAGTGACGATAGTGATGCTGGGCGTGCTGAAAGCAGGCGCGGCATACATTCCGCTTGACCCGGAAATTCCAGCCGACAGGGTGAACTTCATAATGGATGACGCCAAATCGAAACTGCTCATAACAGGTGACGAAATAATGGAGCGGATAGGCAACCAATTAGGCTCATTCCCAATTTACAATATCGACAAGCAATTTCATGAATTAGAGGCATATCCCGACACAAAGCCCGAAGTGGAAGGAAGAAGAGAAGATAACTTGTGCTACATGATTTACACATCGGGAACCACAGGCAAGCCAAAAGGAGTGCTGCTAATGCACAAGAATGCCGTGACCTACGTGCATGGCGCACAAAAGATATATCCGATTGGCAGCGCCGACAGGGCATTGCAAGGCTTTTCGGTGTCGTTCGACGCATCGGTGGAAGAAATCTGGGTGCCACTTTCAGTGGGAGCAACGTTAGTGGTAGGCACATTTGAAATAATGCGCTCTGGCGACAGATTTTCATCGATACTCCAAAAACTGAACATCACATTCCTGTCGTGCGCCCCGACACTGCTCTCGATGGTGAAAGACGACATCCCTTGCCTGAAGATACTGATATTCGGCGGAGAAGTGTGCTCGATGGACATAGCCAACCGCTGGTGCAAACCAGGGAGAACAGTATATAACACCTATGGCCCGACAGAGGCGACCGTGATAGCCACATATTCCATACTGAAAGCGTGCGAGGAAGTGACGATAGGCAAAGCACTCGACGGATATGAGGTGCTGCTCGTTGACGACAAACTCAACCCGATTACCGAAACAGGCGTGGAAGGCGAGATACTGATAGGCGGTGAAAGCATAGCACGAGGCTATCTGAACAGAGAAGACCTGACAGCAAAGAAATTCATCACAACCGACCGATATTGCGGAACCATGAAGCGCTATTACCGCACAGGCGACGTGGCAAAATACAATGATAACCACGACTTTGTGTTCGTTGGCCGTGCCGACGCCCAAGTGAAAGTGCGCGGATTCCGCGTGGAACTGGCTGAAATAGAAGGCTTGCTGATGCAGAATGATGCAGTTCAGGCGGCAGCAGTGACATTGGATAAAGATACCCAGCAACTTGCGGCATTTGTGGTGCTGCGCGAGGGAATGAGCATCGACCGCGAAAAAATAGCCAAACAATTCAGGCAACTGCTGCCATATTACATGATTCCATCGACACTTGACGAAATAGACCAGTTGCCGATGACCACAAGTCAGAAAATTGACCGCAAACGGCTGCCGACACCAAAAACACCGCTTAGCTTTTCAAGCGACAAAAAGATAATTCCACCGACTACACCACTGGAAAAGGCCATGGTGGAAGTTATAGCCCGCAACATCAACCGCGACGACATATCAATGGACGACCACTTCTTCAATGATTTGGGCGGACATTCGCTTCTTGCAGCTATTGTGGTGTCGGAAATGAGAGAGCAAAAGATGTTTGAGAACATATCGGTGGTTGACTTATATAAATTCCCGATATTATCAGATTTGGCCAAGGAGCTTGAGAAGAAACGTCCAAAGGAAAACGAGAGCAAGGAGAAAAGAGACATATATAAGGTGCCAACATGGAAATATTACCTTTGCTCCACCTGCCAAGGCATATCATTGATATTCCTGACGCTGCTTTTCGGACTTGAGTGGCTCGGTCCGTTCTTCGTGTATTCCTATTATTATTCGGCAGATTTCGGATTGTGGGATTCAATGACCATAAGCCTTTTCGCATATTTCCTGATATTGCCGTGCCTCACCATATTCTCCATAGCATTCAAATGGTTAGTCCTCGGAAAGATAAAACCGGGCAAATACAAACTGTGGGGCAGCTATTATTTCCGATTCTGGATAGTAGGAAAGGTGACATCCATCTGCCCTGTAGTGTATTTCACCGGCACATCAATAATGAACTGGTACTTGAGGCTGATGGGAGCCAAGATAGGCGACAACTGCTATGTGAACACCTCGGCAATTGAAGCGTTCGACCTGCTGAAACTCGGCAACAATGTGAGCATCTGCACCGATACCCATTTGCGTGGCTACACAATAGAAGACGGTTGGCTGAAGATAGGCTCAATAGAATTCGGCGACAATGCCTTTGTGGGAACGCGATGCTGCATCGCCCATAACTCGAAGATGGGAAAGAACAGCTCACTCGACGACCTGACACTTGTGGCTGAAGGAATGACCATCCCCGACAACGAGAAGTGGGGCGGTTCGCCAGCCAAAAAGATAGGTGAGAACGAAAAGAAGGAGACCATAAAAATGTGGTCGCTTAAATTCACACTGCTGTCGCTCGTGTGCGTGTTCATCATACCGCTTATAACGATGGTGGCATTTTTCCCTGGAATGATTGCCGTGGCACACATCAACTATATATCAAGCATCTGGAATTTCGCATGGGTAACACTGTTTATCGGAGTATCGTTTGTGCTGCTGCTGACATTGATAATAGCATTTTTCAAATGGCTGCTTCTCGGTAACATAAAAGAAGGACGCTACAAGGTGAACAGTCTGTTCTACTACAAAAAATGGTTTTTCGACCAGTTGATGAAACTCAGCCTTCAGGTGATAGGCACACTCTACACCACGCTGTATCTGCAAAAATGGTTCAAGATGCTTGGCGTGAAGATGGGCAAGCGAGTGGAAATATCTACGGTGGAATTCATTTCGCCAGACTTGCTTGTGACTGGTGACGAATGTTTCCTTGCCGATTCAGTGTCGGTGGGAGCATCGTACGTGCGCAACGGATATATCGAAATCACCAAGACATACATAGGCAACAGGACATTCGTAGGAAACAGCGCAGTGCTGAGCAACGGCACTCGCATCGGCGACGATGTGCTTGTGGGAGTGCTTTCGAAGATGAAAGAAGAAGATTTGCCAGTGAAGAACGGAACGAACTGGTTCGGTTCGCCGGCAGTGTTCCTGCCACGCCGTGACATCAACCATGATTTTGATGTAAGCCGTACTTACAAGCCATCGAAGAAGCTATTTTTCTACCGCTATTTCATAGAATTTTTCAGAGTGGTGCTGCCCTCCACATTCTTCATACTGCTTGCCGGTGTGATAACGGATGCAGCGTCGTACATGCAAATCACAAAAGACTTGGATGAGCTGATGCTGTGGTTCCCTCTGCTTTATATAGGAGCATCACTCCTCGGCATAATAATAACCGCACTGCTGAAATGGATAGTAATGGGGAAATACAAGCCTCAAAACAAGCCATTGTGGAGCGGATTCGTATGGCGCAGTGAACTGATAACGGGACTTTACGAGAATTTCCTCGTACTGTTCTGTCTTAATCTGCTTACGGGAACACCATTCATCAAATATCCGCTTAGACTGCTCGGGTGCAAGATAGGCAAGCGTGCCTGCCTGTTCACGACACAGATTACTGAATTCGACCTGATACATGTGGGCGATTATGTGGCTCTCAACGACAATTGCACAATGCAGACGCACCTCTTTGAGGACCGTGTGATGAAGATGTCGTATGTGACACTTGAGGAAAACAGTTCAGTGGGAGGAATGTCGGTGGTGCTGTACGATTCCAAAATGGAGAAGAATGCGATACTTGAACAGTTATCAGTGCTTATGAAAAATGAGACTTTGACGGCTGACAACAGATATATAGGCGCTCCAGCGAAAAGAATTTGAAAGGCTGAAAGCCCAAAATCACCGCTATAAAAACTGCTGTGTGCAATACAATTTTGTACACGGCAGTTTTTTGTGTTTGGCCGAGAGGTGTCTGGACACCCAAAACGGCCTCTAATGCACTTGAATTCAGAATCGTAGTGAGGGTGTTCACGGTGAAGCACTGCACACATGTTTACAAGATTTTCACCCAAAATGGATATTTAACTATTCACGCAGCAATCAAAGCGAAAAGCCGAAAGGTGTCTGGACACCTGAAACGACCCTTAACGCACTTGTATTCAGAACCGTAGTGAGGGTGTTCACGGTGAGGTGCTGCACACATGTTTACAAGGTTTTCGCCCAAATTGGAAATTTTAGATAAAAATACATTTATTAAACTTGGCGAATCAGCAATATTTGGGGAAAAACCACCTATTTTCAAAACATTTCAAAGAACTTGAAGCTAAGATACAGCCACAAGAAAAGAAAAATGCCACAAAAAAGGAAAACTACAGAAGCCGACTAATTATTGCTGACGGCAGTGTAGCGGAGTTTCCAGCCTTTGGAGGTAACAGCTCCGTCGGTGACGAACCAGATTAGCACTTTGTTGGTGCGCGACAGCACGTGCGGTGGCGGATTATGCCCTGAGAACTTTGCCAGAATGTTTTCGGGAAGGGTGGAATCGCCCTCAAAAATCCAAACGAAATCCACGTTGGGCTGAGTGTCGAGTTCATCAAACTCAATCAGGACGTGCTTGCCTTCGGGCACAGTGATTTGCCATTGGGCAGTGCAATTATTGGCATAATTCTCGTTGCCGCTGTTGTCGGAGATAGTGCCGTATTCGCCGGTGAGATACTGTATGCCCTTGCAATAGAGCGTGGTGGAGTCGATTGTCTCCATGGAATAGCTGAAAGAGGTGCCTTTCGACGGCAGTGACTTTTTAGGCAATTCCAAGCGGAAACGGTTGCCTGCGGTGAACAAGTCCTTGCGCAGAGCAGCAATGTCGCCATCGAAGCGTAGAGAATCGTCGGCAAAGACGCGGATTTTTCCCTTGTAGTCGGTGGAATTAGCCGAAAGGTGCAAGCCATGGTAATCCCCATCGGGAGCGATGTTCCACGAAAGTGTTTTCGTCTTTTTGCTGAAATAGACAGTGCCTTCCGGTAACTTAGGATTAAAGCAGCTATAGCGGAAATCAGGATTTTGCAGGAACTCTACCGCCTTGGTCAAGTCGGGAACACCTGCGCCGAGTTTACCGCTGAATGAAGGGTTGAGACTGTCGATAGGCGTGGCAGTGCATTTGAGCGCACTCAGCAAATCAGCCTGTGAGGCATCGGGAAACGCTGCCTTTAGTGCAGCTAAGCAACCCGCCGTGATTGCCGATGACGGTGAAGTGCCGTCGAAGTAGGAAAAAGCATTGTCGGCAGTGGAATAAGGGCCGTAGATGTGCTTACCCGGAACAGACAAGTCAACGGGCATTCCAAAATTGGAGGTGCTGAACTTGCGGTTGGCGGAATCCACGGCAGCCACGGTTAGCACTTCAGGCATGGAGCCAGGTTCATCAATTTTCTCGCAGAAGAAATTTCCGGCCGAGCTGACAATGATGATGCCCTTTTTTGCTGCCTGCTTGATGAGGGCTTTGTCCTCGTCGGTGACATTGCCCCCGCTCCAAGCGCAGCATATTATGTCGGGATTAAGGGAGATGGCGTAGCGTAGGCCTTTGTAGCCATCGGTAAGATAGGTCATGCGGGCATTGTCGGCAGTGGTCTTGACAGGAATTATGCGCAGGAAAGAAGAATTGGTACCGGCAAGACGCTGGAAAATTGATGTGATGATGCCGGCTATGTAAGTGCCATGATAGAAGGTCGCCCGTTTCTCTTTGGCGACACTGACGTCGGCATCGGCATCGGAGATGTCCCACCCATGGACATCGTCGATAAATCCATTGCCGTCGTCGTCAACATAGTTGCCTGGAATTTCTCCTGGATTGGTGTAGATGTAGTCGTTGATGGATTTGTGGGAAAGGAGGAAAGCATCGTCAACCACAGCCACAGTGACTGCCTTCTTAGGCGAGAGCTGCGTCGCTGGAAAGTCGAGCTGCGATGCCAATGCTGCCATGTCTTTTTCTGCCGGCTGGGCCAAGACAGGGAAAAACATGGCAAGCGAAAGGACCATGATATTTGCCGTTCTATTCATAGACGACATTTATAGGATGGCTGTGTATAGGCAGCGAATAATAAGGAATAGAAGTAGTCGCCTCACCGCCTGAGTATCCCAGTGTATAATTATCACTGAAATCCATAGCCACACGCCCTTTCAAGTCAGGCAAAGCAAAAGTGGTCCTTCCGTCGCCGCCAAAATTGGTGCCGAGCAGAGAGAACAAAGCCTGATACATATTGATTGGCATAAGTTGGCCATTGCATAAGGCATAGTTTTTTGGAGCGAAGCTGAATGCGAACAGTTCAATCTCAGCCATGAAAGGATTCTCACTGCTACGTGATGGATATATTCCGGAGATGCTAATGCAGTAGTTGAGGACAAGAAATGGCTGCATGTTGTTATGCGCCATTGCTCCGCCTGCCGAAGCTACCTCTATCGACATCTTTTTTGGCACCCAGTTAGTGCCGTCGTAAGTGAGCAAGTCGCCATTTTCGCGTGTGTCGGAGGCAATAGGCTCTATAGTTTTTGCCATTAGCGCGTAAGGTACGGAAGTGAGTTGGCTGACACTGGTGATGGTGTCGCCATTGACGGCTGTCTCCGTCTTTACGGAATAAATGCTGTCGGCCCAATTGATGGTGGTGAAATCACCGCTGATTGTGGTGCCGGTACCGAGTTCAAGGTTAATCAGTCCATTGGCATCCGAAGGAACGGTAAATTCTTCAGAATATACCACCACAGGACTGGCAGTGCCCTTGAGAATACTGGCCTTGACGTAAACAGCTGAATCGTTGACCGGCTTGCCTGCTGCATCGCGGATGCTTGCCTGGTAGCCGATATAGTTATTCGGGATGATGCTTTTTGCCTGCGTCAGCAGCGGAAGCGAAAGGAACAGGGCAAGAAATATATATAAATAAGATTTCATGAAAATCAATATTTAGAAATTAGAAAATATAATTATTCGTAAGTTACTTTTGTGACGGCGTGAGTGTGCGCAGGCATCGTAGCTGGAGTGAGCGTAACTTCATTTTCGCCCACACTTTCACCGACAATACGTAATGTCAAGCCAGGGCCTGCTCCATTTCCGATAGGGATTCGTCCAGCCAAATTAGGCAAGGCGAAATTAGAACGACCATCACCGCCAAATGCGGTGCCGAGCAAAGAGAACAAAGCCGTGTTTTCGCGGATTGGCAGGAGTTGCCCGTTGCACAAGGCAAAATTCTTCGGATTGAAATTGAAAGCTGTCATAATAACTTCCCCCATAAATGGTTCGTTTGATGACCTTTGAGGATAAATGCCAGTCAATGCAATGGAATAGTTGATTGAGAGAAATGGTTGCATATTGTTGTGCGCATAACCTGAGCCTACTGACTGCGTGTATGCAAGTTTGCGAGCCACCCAGTTAGAGCCGTCGAAAGTGTACAGATCGCCATTTTCAGGAGTGTTGGAAACGACCGTCTCCACTTTGGCAGCATGAAGCGCATAAGGCACATTGAGCAACCCGTTAATGTTTGAAATCGGGAAATTGGTTCCTGCACCGGTAGGGTCAACTTCAATCTTGAGCACGTAAGGTTTTGCCCAGTCGATTGAAGAGAAAAGTCCCTTGATGACTGTGCCGCCACCTATTTCAAAGCTTATCAATCCATTTTTATCAGTGGTGAGATTATGGGTCTCAGCATAAATGGCAGTGTCGCCCGCATTGTCGAAATTGATAATGCTTGTGCGCGCAGCCACATTCTTTTCAGCTATTGGTTTGCCCACTGAGTCGCGGACGCTGGCCTGATAGCTGATTTTTTGTGGTGTCTGAGCAGAAATGCCTAACGACAGGCACAGGGCGAAAAATATAGATGGGAATGTTTTCATAAAAGTGAGTTTTCTAAATAAATGTTGCATTTTAATTGGAATAAAATGATGAAGTGCTTATTCATAAACCACCGTGCCATTGTGGTTGTGCATTGGCAGATTCTGGATAGTGAGGACCACATTCTCAGCACCTCCGCTTTGACCGATAATGTAATTGTTGCCCTGATTGATAGGCACTCGTCCGCGCAAGTCGGGGACAGCAAAAGTGGACTGGCCATCGCCACCAAAAGTGGTGCCAATCAATGCAAACAGTGCATAGTGATCGGAAATAGAGAGGAGGGAGCCATCGCAGGCAACGTAGCCCGCAGGATTGAAGCTACTATAGCAGAACAGCTCGATTTGACCGATGAAAGGAGTTGTGGATTGCGAAGGGAAAATGCCTTGGGTAGCAATGTAATAATTAATTGTCAGTGAAGGCTGCATATTGTTGTGCGGTTGACTACCGCCTGCTATGCCGAGCGTGATTTTGGCAGGCTTGCGAGCCACCCAGTTAGTGCCGTCGAATGTGCATAATGCACTGTCGATAGTGGTCTTGGGCGGGAAGTTGTCGGCCGACATTGCGTGAGAAGCATAAGGGAACGAAGCCAATTGGCTGATGCTGGCTACTCCATATTTATCAGTCGAGATTTTCACGAAATAAGGGCCTTTGGTCAAATCGATTGACTCCATGCTTCCGCTCACGGCAGTGCCTTTGCCGATGACGAGGCTTATCAGCCCGTTGGCGTTAGGCTCCACTCCGTCGTGTGTCTCGGAATAGAGTGCAACTGCTGAAGAAGTGGTGTCGGTCACAATGCTTGCCGTCACCGTCAGAATGTCGGTTGTGGCAGGCTTGCCGGAGGAATTGAGGATGCACGTTTGATAGGCGATTGCCAACGGAACTTTAGCAAACGAGGCAAAAGCTACGAACGCCGCAAAAATAAGAGTGATTACAGATTTCATAAAAGTCATTTTTTGATGATTTTGTAGGTTTTGACTTCCGACTTATCCATGAAGAATTTAAGCAGATACATGCCTTGCGGATAATTGGCAAGCGAAAGGGTGGTGCTGCTTGATAAGAGACGCTGATTCATGAGCATTCGTCCGTTCATGTCGAACAGGCGGAAAGAGTAATTGTCGGAATCAGTGAGAGGGACGGAAAGTTGCAGCAAATCAGAAGTGGGATTGGGGTAGGCCGAGAACTTCACGTCAATTTTCTTGTGCGTGATGCCCGTGACTTCGCCAACAACGACAACTTGCTGAACACCTGGGAGAAGGCTGCCTTTTGAATCGGCTGTAGGAAAAGTGGCAAATGGTTGCCCAACGGAGTAAGCGACACTTCCTGAGGAAGACTTGCTTACACTGCCACCAGCCGAAAGCACGGTGGATTGAGCCTTGATTCCAACAACAGAAAAGAACAGCATAAATAGTGTAGCGATACAGAATTTAATGTTCATAAATGTATGGATTTTAGTATTAAAGAACAGATTTCAATTAGGCACAAAGATAATGAATGATTTGTGAAAAACAAATAATAAAAGACTGAAAAAAGATGATTAGCATAAAAAAGCGCACATATTGAAGCGATTTTTGCGTGTGTGGTGCAAAAGAGGCGGAAGAGGCGGTTACCGCTGCAAAGGAAGAAATAATAAAAATGGCCTTATTGCATGAAATGAAGCCATAATGTTATGAATTGTTCCCAGCCAGCCGAAGTCAGCAGGAAGAAAGGACGCGGTGGATGAACTGGAACAGGAGCGTGACAGTGACAGCCAAGAGGGTAGTGGCGAAAATGATGTCGCGGACTGTTATCACCGAGAAATTCTGATTGTAGATGAACACCATCCAGCACACTCCGCAAATTGCCAAGCAGAGTGTGAAAATGAGATATTCCAGCCAGTGATAGGTCTTGTGCTTTTCGGGCAAACGGTTGAGCACCTTGCGGGTGAACCATTCGCTGCGGCCCGCCTCGGGAAGCGTTTCCTTGAGGAGGTTGCCAAACTGAATATCGTCGTCGTTACGTTTCATATCTATTACAAAAATAATGTTCTTTTTGTTAGCTTGCAAATTCTGAGCCATAATTAATTACTTTCGCCATTTTCGCCTTGCCGCGGAGCAGATGTGACTTGATGGTGTTCTCGGCCATGCCTGTGATTTCCATTATCCGCTTCATCGGCTGGTCGTCGATGTAAAAGAGGGTGACAGCTGTCCGTTCAGCTTCGCTGAGGCTTCGCATTGCCTTCCACACGTCGATTTTCGCATCGGCAGCCGCCACATCATCGGTTGGCTCTTCAATGGGCTGCACCGGCTCATCGGTGGTGACATCGTGGCTGACGCGTTGCCAAGAGTAAAACTCGTTGTAGGCTATGCGGTAGAGCCAAGTGCTGAATCGCGCAATGCCCTTGAATGAGCGCAGGTTGGTGTAAGCCTTGATGAAAGTTTCCTGGGCAAAGTCATCGCTTAGGGCTTCGTTGCCGGCGGTGAGATTGAGGAAGAACCGGCGGATGCTGGGCTGATAAGCTTCGACAAGAATCCCGAATGCGCGCCGGTCGTCGGCCAGCACGCAGCGGGAAATCAGTTTCAGTTCTTCAATCTTGCCGAGCATCGCAGCGAGTTATGCTTTTGGAGTGTTGTTGTCGGTTTGGTTGTCGCTGGCAGCATCATCACCATTGAATTCAGGAGGGGTGGTGGGCTGTACAGGTTGCTGTGGCTGTTGAGGCTGCACAGGTTGTTGCTGTTGCACAGGTTGTTGTGGCTGCATTGGCTGCTGCGGAGGATACTGTGTGTTGGTGAATTGCCGTTGCTCCAGATATGTGAGGGTGAGTTTGCCCAGACCGATAAGAAGTACAATTGTGAAGATGGCTGCCATTGGCTCAGCATCGACAGTTAGGAAGAAGAGGATGCCGCCGATTCCTACTATTGTGACTATCAGCCCACTGTGAAAGGCTCTCCACTGCATGTTGCCTGCCGGTACAGCGTAATTGGAATTGCTGTTCGGGTTATAGACAGGTGATGGTTGGGAACTGAACTTTTTGCTGTTGTCGAAGATGCCTTCGGGCAAAGGATAGTTGTTCTCGATGGCCTTTTCGATGACGCGGTATTTGCGACGGCGCAGCAGATACACGAAGATAAGGATTACAATGACAATGAGGAGGATTGAGCCGAACACAACCGAAGTAATCATTACTGGCGTCATCCTGTCGAGCATCTCAGCTCCCTCATTGTGATATGAGCCGTCGCCAGTGGCTGCGACTTCGCTGTCGTCGGCATCATCAGCATCATCAGGATTGTTGTTGACTACAGTGTCGTTGAGCTTCTGCTCAATCTGCTTCACGAGGTTGCTCTCGATAACTGCGGTGTCGCCGTCACTGACGATAGTGACTTTGTCGCCGTTCTGCTTCACTGTGGCCTTGTCGCCGTTACTGGATACTGTGACGTTGTTGCCGCTCTGCTTGATAGCTGTTTTAGTAGCATAAGCGCCAGATGCCGAAAAGATTGCAATGGCGATTATCAGGGCAAAGGAAATAATACGTTTCATACGTTTATCAATTTTTATTTTTTTTATTTTCAATATTTTGAATGGGGCTTTTGTGCCACATACACCTATTAGACGTTGCAAGGTGTGCAAAAAGTTGCAGTGACAGCAAAAAAAGTTTCAGAAACGGAAAAAATCGTGGGCGTTGCGGTCGGTGGCAGTGGAAACTTCAGCATCGGTCATACCGAGATTCCGTGCTATGCAGGCGCAGATGTAAGGGATATTGGCGCTCTCGTTGCGCTTTCCACGGTTGGGAATCGGAGCGAGATAAGGCGAGTCAGTCTCAAGCAGGATGCGATTGAGGCCTATGTGAGGCAGCAATGACGGAATCTCCGACTTTTTGAAGGTGACAATGCCATTGATGCCGAAATAGAAATCGCCGAAAAGACGGATTCGGCGGATGTCGTTGATAGTGCCTGTGAAACTGTGGAACACGCAGCGCGGAAGGCTGCTGCCGAATGACTTGAACACGGCAAGGACATCATCGAGGCCATCACGGCAATGGATGATGACGGGCAAGTCAAGCTCGTTTGCCCATTTCAGCTGCATGGAGAAAACCTCGCGTTGCTCGCGGCGAAAAGACTTGTCCCAATATAAGTCGATACCGACTTCGCCTATAGCCACATAATGATTGCTGTCGCCCAGACTGTGATACACGGCATCGAGCGATTTGCGCCAATCATCGTTCACCTCGGTGGGATGGAAACCCATGGCCATGCTGGTGTAGTCGGGATACTGTGCATGGAGAGCCTGCATCGGCTCAATTGTGGTGAGGTCAACATTGGGAAGGACAAGATGGTTCACACCGGCAGCCATGGCACGCGCCACCACGTCAGTGCGGTCGGCGTCGAATTCAGGCATGTAAATGTGGGTGTGAGTGTCAATCATTGCCGAGATGCTATTTTTTGCGGTTCATCAGCATCGTGACGAAGTCGCGGAAAGAGCCTTGCGCTTCGTAAGTGATGCCGATTCCGTCGAGGCAATCCAGTGCTTTCTGCTGGTATGTTGCAATGAGTGATTCGGTTTCGTTGCGGATCCCGAGGCGGTTGTAGATGGCAGTGACAGCGGATATTTTATCGTCGCGACAAGGATTTTCGGCATTTATCCAGCCAAGAAGTTCGTCCTTGTCGGGGCCATCGGCTTTGTTCAGCGCATTAATCAGCAGATAAGTCTTCTTATTGTTCATAATGTCGCCTCCAATAGGCTTGCCGAAAGTAAGTTCGTCGCCATACACGTCGAGGAGGTCGTCCTGAAGCTGGAACGCAAGACCAATGTTAAGGCCAAAAGAGTAAAGCGCCTTGCAATCGGCATCGCCTGCACCTGCCAAAATCGAGCCCATACCACAGGCGCAACCGAGCAGCACGGAAGTTTTCAGACGAATCATATTGATGTACTCGTCAACGGAAACATCGAGGCGCGACTCAAAGTCCATGTCGAACTGCTGACCCTCATAGATTTGCAGAGCAGTGTTGTTGAAAAGGTCGAGAACCGGTTTGAGCGGTTCGGCCTGCGATATGAAGTGAGTGGCGAGAGTAAGCATGGCGTCGCCACTGAGAATTGCAGTGTTTTCGTTCCATTTCACGTGTACAGTGGCCTTGCCACGGCGCAGGGGACTGCGGTCCATCACATCATCGTGAAGCAGAGTGAAATTGTGGAACATCTCAAGCCCGACGGCAGGAATTACCGCCTTGTTGAGCACATCAGCCGACTGACTGCCGAAAGCGTCGCATGACATGAGAACAAGAACTGGACGAAGCCGCTTTCCGCCAAGAGCCATTGTGTAAGTGATTGGCTGGTAAAGGCCTTTAGGCTCATCGGGAAGACTGATGCCTGTGATGGTACGGTTTACAATATCAATATACTCTTTGAATTTGAACATATACAATCGGTTATTTGGAGTTGTAACTTTTCATGAAGGCATTATACTCATCGGCTGAATAGATGGTGCGCAATTCCTTTATACGGTCGTTGACACGTGCCTGAGCGGCAGGATCGGAGTTGAGGGCATCGTTGTGCATTGCCTTTCCCAACTTTTCAGGTGAGCAGGCTTTGGAATAAACCTGCATCTGCTTGCTGAGCGGCAGAGAGTCGATATGCTTTTGGAAGCCAAGGTCGAAAACCACTGATTCCATCAACATTCCACGCATGGAATAGACGGCATGGGCAATGCTGATTCGGCGGAACAGCTCTTGAGGAGTTTTTGAGCCTGACAGGAGATTATCGATGCATTCGGCTGAGGTAATTTCGCCAAAGCGGTTAGGGGAATAGACGACTGTGCCGATGGCGGCTTTGACGGTGTCGTTGTCGGTAGCGGCTGAATTTACGCCCTTAATAAGGTCGGCAACGGCAACTGAGTCGGTATGAATGCTGTCGAACGCAGCCTTAAATTCAGTAGCCGACGCATTGAGGGCAGCGGAATTTGAGGAAGATGCGGCAGCGACGATTTTGGCACCAATAGCCTTGCCACGACGCATTGCTGGAGATTGAGTGCAAGCGGCGAAAAGCAAGGTGAGCAGGAATATGGATAAAATATTAATTTGCTTCATTTTGCAGGAATTATTGGAAAATGGCATGATAGAGCGACTTGTCGTGAGCACTAAGATAATCTTTGAAAGCTGTGTCGAAATCGCGGGCGGCAATGGTGTCGCCGATTATGGTGTATTCGCTTTGAGCGGATTTCGCGTCGAGAATTTTGCGCTGAAGAGCAAGAGTGTCGGAATGGTCAACGGCGACAAGAGTTTTCGCCGCTGCCACAGCACGCGCACGGGCCTCATTGCTGCGTGGGGAAGTGGGAGCGCTGCACGCCGAGAACAGGATTGACACAGCAACTATCACCGCCGGAAAAAACATGAAACGTTTCATTATTGCATAAGAATTAACAGCACAAAGATAAACAATAAAGTTGACACGTGAAAAGGTGCGTCACCAGCTATACGATATAAGTGATGATTATCGGCTTGGATTTCCAATGGCATTAAAAAATGAGGATGTGCCTTTGTGGGGCACACCCTCATGATTGATGGTTATCAAACCAGCGTAAAAGCCGGAAGATTAGCGGACAAGAACTTTCTGAGTCTTGCCATTCGCCTTGACGATGTAAACGCCAGGAGCGCAGCTAACCGATGCTTGGTTGCGGCTTACGAGAACGCCGGCAATATTATAAACGGCGATGTTCTTTGTTGCACCGTAGATGTTGATTTCGTTGGTGGAAGCGACAACCTTAACGTTATCGTTTGCAATTGTAGCTACACCGCTCTGAGGAGTAAGAGTGAAGTCACCAGTGTTGATGTTGAAGCTGAATTTGTAAGTGCCGGCTGTAGTGGAGATGGCATCGTCAGTTTCAGCCTTAACGAGAGTACCAGAAGTGGTGTTGACAGAGTCCTTTTCAGCAGGGCCCCAGCAGCCTACCTGTCCGAGTTGCTCGTAGATTCTCCAGTAGGAGAGACCTGCAGGGTCAGTAGAAACAGATGAAGGCAATGTGAGAGTGTTCTCGAAGATGCCTGAATTGGCAGCTGTCTGGTTAAGAACGCCAGTTGTGTCGTTGAAGTCCCAGCTAGTGATGTTGCCGATTACATAAACTTTGGTGATTGCACCGGCTACATGCTTGGTACCTACCATCAAAAGGGTAGCTGTACCGTCAGATTTCAAAGTGAAAGTGATTTTCGAGAAATCATAAACATCAGCGAGGTTGAGGTTAGCACCGCCAGAAACGAGGTTGCAAGGGTTGCCAACTTGAAGTGATGAACCGCCCCAGTTGCAAGCTGTTGACCAAGTAGCATCAGCTACCTTGAATGCTCCACCGAAGGAGACGTTTTCGATTGTGTAAACACCGGTTGTGCTGGTTGCCTGGAATTCCCAAGCTGCGTCAGCCTTCCAACTGTTCATGCCGCCACGGAGGAAAATACCTGAACCTGCGGACATAGAGAATGAAACTGCAGCCATAATGGCTACCAAAAGAGTAGAAATCTTTCTCATAATTTTTGGTTGTTAAATAAATGAATAATAGTTAAAAATACGAATCATAGATACTGCAACAATTGCGCAAAGATTGATTAATTAGGTATGAAAGATTGCGACAACAATTGTGATCATAAATAACGCTGCAAAGGTAACACTTAATTTATTATGTTATTCATAAAAAACGCAAAAAAGATTGCCGTTTTCTTATGTTTTTTCTCTTGTCAGAATATATTTCTGGTCATTTAGATGCTTACGGCCTATAAGTCCTTGTAGAGTAGATCGTCCTGCGTGGAAATTGTATTTTTGCGCACATGATTTCGTTGTAAAGGTACATAAATATGCACATAAATCAAGCATAACAGTACATTTTTCTGCACTTCAATGTGTGGAATAGACAATAAGCCTTACTGCCGATTAGAAAAACGATTGCGGTGCGCCTGATTTCTCCGATGCACCGCAATGCTATGAATTGTCAGCGATTGCTGAATGTTTATCTTACAATCACCTTGGTGACAGTGCCGTCAACTTTCACGAAGTAGATGCCACGTTGGCAATTGATGATGGCCTGATTGCGGCTTGTCATCATGCCTGCAAGGTTGTAAACTTCTATTGAACTTGGTTCGCCAAGAACGCGGATATAGCCTGTACCGGCAATAATTTTGGCTGATGCGTTGCCGTTGATGCCATTGATGCCGGATGTCTTGGTGGCAGTTACAGTCATGTCCTTCAGACTGACAACCATCTTGTAAGTGGCTGCTGCAATGGAGAATGCGCTGTCCGAAACTTGTACAAGTCCAGTTGCGATGCCGTCTTTAAGCTCAGTGCCGTTGATGGCAGGGCCGTAGCGGTAAGCCTTGATGCCGTCCCAATCGGTGGCAAGTGTGGAAACCTTCGATGTGAATGAGAGATAACCTATGCCTGTGCCTGCAGCGGCTTCTGCCACTACTATGTTGCTGATGGCATATTCACCTTCGTTCACTCCGGTAGGCAGCAGTATGGCTGATGAGTCGTTAGGTGCCCATGAGTTGCTGTAGCCCAAGCAATAAAGTTTGGCTGGATAATTAGTCGCTGGTGGGTTCACTGCGCCGGTGTCAACAGGCGTGCCTTTAAGTGAGATTGTGTTGGCGTTGAGGTCAACAGTACAGAAATAACGTCCAGGAAGTGCCTTCCAAGAGTTGTCGATGCCTTTCACCATTGCCTGAGCTGCGCTGTTGGCGACGATTTCAGTGCCGTCAACCGACGGTATGTAACGGTTAGCGTTGACTGTAGCCCAATCCTTGGCTGTTGTGCCGAGTTTTGTGGTGACACCCATGTAACCGAACTTATTCACTTTGTCAACTGCATAGACAGTGATTGAATCGCCGTAGACATTAGTGGAGATTGATGGCAGACTTACGCCTACTGACGGGTCCATTGCGTTGCCGTTGATTGAACCAATCAGATAAACGGTTGTAGTGGTTGTGCCGCCGCCTCCATGGCTTGTGGTGTCGGCTGGAGTGCCTGTGAGTGAAATAGTGTTGGCGGTGAGGTCAACTTTGCAATAATAGCGTCCCGGAAGAGCTTTCCAATAGTTGTCGATACCCTTTGTCATTGGTTGGGCAGCGCCATTAGCTACGATTTCAGTGCCATCAACTGAAGGTATGTAACGGTTAGCGTTGACTGTAGCCCAATCCTTGGCTGTTGTGCCGAGTTTGGTCGTAACACCCATATAGCCGAACTTGTTCACATTGTCAACTGCACTGACTGTGATGGAGTCACCAAAGACATTGGTGGAGATTGATGGCAGACTTACACCTACTGACGGGTCCATTGCGTTGCCGTTGATTGAGCCAATCAGATATACGGTTGTAGTGGTTGTGCCACCGCCTCCATGGCTTGTGGTGTCGGCTGGAGTGCCTGTAAGTGAGATTGTGTTGGCGGAGAGGTCAACAGTGCAGTAATAGCGTCCTGGAAGAGCTTTCCAAGAGTTGTCGATGCCCTTTGTCATTGGTTGGGCAGCGCCGTTGGCGACGATTTCAGTGCCGTCAACTGCAGGTACGTAACGGTTCGCATTGACTGTTGCCCAGTCTTTCGAGGTTGTGCCGAGTTTGGTGGCCACGCCCATGTAGCCGTAAGTGTTTACGCTGTCAACTGCATAGACAGTGATGGAGTCAGCATAAACATTAGTGGATTTTGCAGGCAGACTTACACCTACCGACGGGTCCATCGCGTTGCCGTTGATAGAACCGATTAGGTAAACGGAAGTGGTAGTGGTTTCACCTCCTCCACCGCCGCCAGTTCCTGCCTGGAGTGTTATTGTCATTGCGCTCATGTCAACTGTGCAGAGCATTTTGCCTGCTGCAGCTGCCTTAAATGCGTTTGTGCTTTTGCTGAATGTAACGGCTGTGCCATCGGTAGCTACCGGGGCGCAATCGGTTGCAGGGCCGAAGCGGTTATCGTTTGCCGTTGTCCAGTCGGTGGCCGATGTGCCGAGTTTGGTGACAATGCCGAATGTGCGGTCGTCACTGCCAAAGGAGATGGAGTCAGCATACACGTTGTCCGATTTCTTTGTCAAAGCCACGCCGGTGTTTGGTGCCCATGCGCCGCCATTGACGAGGCCGATAAGATACACGCCTGATGTTGTGGTTGTGCCACCACCTCCACCGCCAGTTGATGACTTTATGGTGCCCTCAATCAGCAGCGTACCGGCTGTCTTGTTGAATGTGATTTTGGTTACTGCGCATGTGTCGGAGGCTGTTGCGAATGTGACGTTGGTATGTGAGCCGCTCGTCATAGTGTAGGCTGTACCGACTGTCAGCCCGCTGCCGTTGCTGCCGTAATCGATTGTTGACCAATCTGAACTGGCAATCTTGAACTCTCCGTAGAGGTTAAAGCTCTTTTCAAGTGTGAACACTCCAGCTTCGGAGGATTCAGTGAACTTGTAGTCATCAGTTGCTCCCCATGAGTTGAATGCGCCGCGCAGATAGACATCGCTGTCGGCGTTGGCATTCAGAGCTATCAAAGTAAGCAACAATAACAAAAGTGTCGAGATTTTTCTCATAATGTAATCAATTGATTAATTGTTTAATTAATAGTTATGTTATTGATATAGTTTGTTATATAAAAAGAATGGACTAAGCACACTTGATGTGTGGCATTGTTTACGAAATTTGTTGGAGATTATGAAAAAAGGCGGTGCGCTTTCATTGAAAACACTACCGCCTTTTTGTATTGAGATTAAGTCGATAGCCCTCGCTTATAGGGGGCACACGGCATTAATTTACTTAACGATAACTTTAGATACCTTGTTGTTAACCTGTACCAAGTACATGCCAGGAGCGCAGTTAACGTTGGCCTGGTTGCGGCTGATAAGCATACCGGCTGCATTGTAAACATTGATAGTGTTGTAAGAGCCAATCACGTTGATAACGCCATTGCCTGCGATTACACGTGCGGAAGCAGCGTTAACGGCAGCTACACCTGTTATCTTGTCAAGTTTAACTGTGTTGTCAACAAGACTAACCTTTACAGAATATGTACCAGCTTCAACCTTGAATGCGTTTGTACCTTTGACTAAGTTAGCTGCTACACCGTTTGTAACAACTGTTCCGTCAGTTTCAGCACCGTAACGAGAAGCGGCAATGCCGTCCCAATCAGTTGCAGATGTACCCATCTTTGAAGTGAATGAGAAGTAGCTATAAACTGTTTCTGCTGCAGGTTCAATTGCAGGAGCACCTGTAGGAGCTACGAATACTACGCTTGCATTGTTATATACGCCTTCTGAGCTTGCTGTAAGGATTGCTGTAGAATCGTTTGGTGACCATGAGCCGCTGTAACCCATGATGTAAAGTTTCTCAGGATAAGAAACGACAACTGGAGCCTTTGTTCCGGCAAGAGCGATTGTGGAGTCTGCCATGTTGATTGTGCAGAAGTAGCGTCCAGGAGCTGCCTTCCATGAGTTGTCAATACCGCGTTGCATCTTTTGAGCTGCACCGCCGATTTCGATTTCAGTGCCATTGGTTGCTGGAATCCAACGTGATGCGTTTACTGTTGCCCAGTCAGTTGCTGATGCGCCAATAGCGTTTGCAACGCCTATATAGCCATAACCGTCACCGCTGTCGGCAACTGTGATAGAGTCACCATAAAGTTTAACACCGATTGAGTCAACTTTCACGCCCTGTTCAGGTGACATTGCGTTGCCGTTGATTTGGCCGAGGAGGTAGATTGTCTCTGCTTTTTCAGTAGGGGTGACAGGCGTTGTGCCTTTCATTGTACCTGTGATGAGCAGTGTGCCGGCTGTCTTGTTGAAAGTAACTTTGGTTACTTCGCAAGTGTCAGTAGTGTTGGCGAAAGCGATGTTGCTGTTGCTGCCGCTTGTCATGGTGTATTCAGTCCCTGCAACGATAGCGTTGCCGTTGGAGCCGAAGTTAACTGTTGTCCAGTCTTCTGTGGCAACTTTGAATGCACCGGTGAGTTCGAAGCTCTTGTTGATTTCATACACACCATCAGTGGTAGTCTTGATGAACTTGTAGTCAGCCATTACAGGCCAAGTTGTGCCACCGAATGCGCCACGCAGATAGATAGGTGATTCTGCTGTAGGATCTCCTGCATGGATTACAGTACCTTCAACCAGCAGTGTGCCTGCATCGGTGTCGAGTGTGATTTTGCTGACTTGGCATGTGTCAGTGGCTGTTGCAAAAGTAATGTTTGCAGAAGAAGCACCTGCGCTCAATGTGAATGCAGTGCCAACTGTCAATGTGTTGGTGCTGCTGCTTGCTCCCCAGTTCGTTTCTGCGGTCCAACCTTTGTCAGCTACCTTGAATGCTCCATAAAGTTTGAAGCTCGTTTCAAGTGTGTAAACACCAGGAGTAGTGGTGGATTCTGTGAACTTGTAGCTGTCATTAGATGACCAACCATTGATACCTCCAAGGAGATAAAGTGTTTTCCCTGTAACTGCTGTTGCAGAAGCGGAGAAAGAAATCATTGCGAATAACGCAATCATTAGAAAAGTTGAGATTTTTCTCATAACGGTTTAGTTTTAATTAAACAAATAAGTCAGTAAATTTTTATATTTTGCCACGACTCACGAAGTGGCTTTTTAATTCAAATTTTGGCTTGTATAGGCTATTATATTCGGCTAATTAAATTTCAAGTGAATATAAAGGTTATCTACAAACAAACAGTTAAAGCGAGGCAAAGATAATTAAAAATTAAGTAAGGTGCTCACGAATGCGGTTAAAAAATGGTAAATTATATTAACATAAAGAATTGTAATGTGCTGTTATGCCTTGTGTAGTAAGGCGCGCAGCATTATTAAGGAACGATAAAATATTGGCAAGGAGAAAAAACCGACGAAGGAGCAGCCTTAGGTGCTGATATGTTTTTTTAAAGCGAATTGAGGCGTACCATGTTGCTGGCACGCCTCAATTTATCCTTGAATAAGAGCGACAAAATATTATTTCTTGATTTTTTTGATATAATTTTTTGTATCGTTCATCAGTTTCTTTGCCCACGATAGTCCTTCGCCATGTTCGGAAAACGCAATGTAGTCCGTTCCAAGTGCCACAATCTCCTCAAATTGATGGAGAGAATCTTCCGTTGCTCCACTAAACCATAATGCTACAGCATAATTATACTTAACAAGCGGGTCGGTAGGCTCTTGGTCGAAGGACTGCTTAGCATAAGTCAGGCACTCTTTCGTGTCGCCAATAATTTTATAATATTCAGACAGGACTGTCTTTAAATAGTACTCCTGGGGATAATGGCTGCAAATAACTTTTAGATAACGCACCATTTTGTTCCAATCCTTACTCTTTTCCAAGATGTCCATCCTTTTGGTAATTCTATTTTTCTGAGCTTCTGTGGCATAGCCACTTTCAGATGGAACGACATGCTTTTTAGGGGAACTATATCTCAGCACATTATAGAATGAAATAGCCTCTTTTTTTGAAAAGTCACTTATAATACCCTTTTGACGGTGTTTTAAATGCTCTGTTATCAGAGGTAAGGCATCTACGTCGTGATAAAGGCAGAAGAGGCAATTTGCCTTATAATAACGGGCATCATTAATGATGGATTTAGCCCAACTGCCGCAATAGCCGTTTTTTACAATATCTGGCTCGGAAGTGGATAGAATCATATCCCATTCAACCATGGAAGACTCATATTTCTCTAACGCCCAAAGGATTCTGCCTCGTGTGAAAAGCAGAAATGGATCGGTGGGGTCAATCAGCTTTGCCTTATCTGCATAGTTCAAGGCTTCTTTGTCCTTATGACGATACCATAGGACATTGGCTAATTGCGTGAGTAAATAGCAGTTTTCGGGCGATTCGATAAGTCCTTTTCGCAAAAGGAGTTCTGCGGCCCTGAACTTTTTCTGGCGTATTAAATTTGTTATATTGCCCATTCCTATCAATTTTTGATTTATTTCATGAAAACGATGAGAATGCTGGCAAGGAGAAAAATGCCGATTACTGAGCAGCCTGTGATGAGCATGGCGTTGAGCACGCGGATTGAAGGCTTTGAAGTGGCAGATGCATTGCTGAGAAAATTATCATGGAAAAAGATGTAGATTGCAGGAATGCAGACAACCGCAAGCACAAAATCTTCAGGGATATTGAAATAATATGTTTTTGTCAGGCCTATGAGCGACCAATGGCATAGCAGCAGGACAATGAAAAAATTAACGCGCCGATGAAACAGCAGCAGAAGTCCGATTGTGAATGTAGCCACTGACGATGGCATCACTGGTGATGCTACAAAAGGTATGCTCATTCCGCGAAGGAGGGAAATCAACGGATAGAACAATGGAAGCATCAACAAGGAGTAGGCGAGTACACGATGATGGGTGCTATGCTCGAATGTGGTGTAATCGGTAATTGCATCCCAAACCCACGCCACGGCGAGGACTATCCAGAATATCGTCATCACCCGTGTGTAGTTGCGTTCAGCGCAGAATACGGCGTAGTAGCCGATGGCAATCCAGAGATACACAGCTATTATGAACACTTTCATCGCAATCCTGATGGCATGGCTCGGGCGGTTTATCAGCAGCGCGGTCAATGCTATGGCTATGATGATAATTATAGCCTGTACCGGCCAAGTGCAGGAATTATAAGTCGCTATTGTGTCCCAGAATATTTTCATCGGTTGTGGCGTGTTAGCGAATAAGCGCGTTTAGGGAATAGGAACATCGGCACTGTGGCTCCCACAGCAAGCAGGAACACCACCGTGCAAGTGACCATGGTGTTGGAGAAAAACATATCCATATATTTTGTCCGTTCCGCCACATTGTCCATCGATTGCAGGAACATGATTTGCGAGAACACCATATTATATGCGAATCTTCCGGGAATCATCGGCAACAAGGCAGGGATGTAAAGCACAGTCATCGGCGAATACACCTTCTTGCCCAGCCAGATGCTGCCGAATCCAATCAGCAACGCACCGCAGAGTGAGCCTGTGGCAATGTCAAATCCCGCAAAAGTCATCAGTGAATAGCGGCATGCATGGCCAAGCGCGGCAAGGATTGCTATAAATTTGAAGGAGCGCATCGACGGGTCGGAAATAGCACCGAAGCCCATAGCTGCAATTGCTGCAAAGAACGCATCGGATAATATGTTGAGCGCAATCATCATAGCAAATTGTCCTTAACGAGCCAAAGTGTGAACGACAATCCTATCGCAATGCTCAAAATGAGCAGCGAGGCCTGGGTGAGCCTCGCAAAGCCCGAAAGAGTGTGGCCCTCCACAATGTCGATAACGCCATTAATCAGCGGCACGCCAGGCACAAGGTAAAGGACGCTCGTGGCAAGAGCTATGTCGGCTGTGGTGTGGAAAATCAAGGCTGTGGAAGCGCAAAGCGACGCCACGAATGCGGAGGCAATGAAAGTGACGTACTCATTTATTTTGCCTGCCAGCATTTTCTGCTTCAAGAATAATCCGGAAAGGGTGGCGGAGAATACAATCACCATCGACAGCCAGTCACCGCCGAAAAGCCGGCAGAATGATGCGTTGGCAAGTCCCACCATTATCAGTACAAATAGCGGATTGATGCGTGGGGCGGAAATTATTTCCTTATATTTCTGCCAGAGAGTGCTTAGCGGCAAATGCTTGTCGAATGCTTCCCAACTCAGTGCGCTGAGTTCCGAATTATGCTCAAAACTTATGGGTAGGGCAGGAGTGCCCACCACTTCATTGAACAGTCCGTCGGATTCAGTGTCCCTCAGTGTAAGAATAATGTTTTTTGGATAGGCGCTAATGTTCAAATCATAGCCAAACGATTGGCAGATGCGCTTTGAGTTGCGGATTACGCGCGAAGTGTGCACTCCGCACCCCATAAGGTGTGCGGAATATTCAGCAATGAATTTCCCGACTTCAGCTATAGTTTCCCGCGCCATAATTTCAAATGAATTCTAAAATAAAGTCCCGATATTCTTGAAAATAGATTATCGGGACTTAACTGTGCGGAGTGAGAGGGATTCGAACCCACGAAACGCTTTAGACGTTTACACGCTTTCCAGGCGTGCCTCTTCAACCACTCGAGCATCACTCCAAGTTGGCATCTTAGTGCGGCACATTTACCGCAATGCGGGTGCAAAGTTAGTAACCTTAGGCGAGTAAATCAAATTTTTTGAGCGAAAAAGCAAAAAAGTTTTTTCTGCTATATAATAAAGGATTATCTTTGCAAATAATAAAAATAGAAGAAAATGAATATTAAGTACATCTTCACGGTAGTATTTTTGTTGATAGCAGGAGCCATCTCCGCTCAGCAGATGCCATCGGTACCACAGGACAAAGACGTGCGTGTAGGCAAACTGGCCAACGGCCTAACCTATTACTTGCGTCATAATGCTTATCCTGAGCATAAGGCTGACTTTTATATTGCTCAGCGGGTAGGTTCAATCAATGAGGACGAAAACCAACGCGGTCTCGCCCATTTCCTTGAACACATGGCCTTCAATGGCTCCGACCACTTCAAGGACAACAACCTGTTGGAGTGGTTACGCTCTATCGGTGTGAAATTCGGTGAAAACCTTAATGCCGAGACGAATTATGACCACACCGTCTATTATTTCACTGATGTGCCCACCACGCGCACTTCAGCTCTCGATTCGTGCGTGCTGATTCTTAAAGACTGGTCAAACGGCCTGACACTCAGCACAAAAGAAATCGACAATGAGCGCGACGTTATCCACAATGAATACCGCTTGAGCATACAGGGCGCTGCTAAAGTCTTGGAACGTCAGCTTCCTGAGGTGCTTAAAGGCAGCAAATACGGGATGCGGTCGCCGATAGGACTGATGAGCGTTGTTGACAACTTCAAGCCGGAAGCTCTGCGCTCGTACTATAAGAAATGGTATCGTCCCGACAATCAGGCAATCATAATTGTGGGCGACATTGATGTGGACCACATCGAAGCCCAGATTAAGCAGCTCTTCAGCGGCATAAAAGTGCCTGCCAACGCCGCCAAGGTGGTGGATGAGCCGGTTCCTGACAATAATACGGCGATTTATCTTGCCGACAAGGACAAGGAATTGCCTTCAGAATGCATATTTTTCAACAAGAAGCATGAGGCAATGCCCGATTCATTGAAATCCACAATGATTTATTTCATTTACGATTTTATGAACGACGTTCTGTCGAACATGCTTAATTCACGCCTTCAGGAAGTTGTGCAACAGCCAGGCAGCCCAATGAACATGGCCATGTCGTACTATGGACCATTAATGGGAATCACAAAGACTGAAGATGCCCTGGGTGTCGATGCCTATCCTAAGGAAGGAAAGGAAAACGAAGCAATCGCGGCTTTGGCAAGGGAAGTTAAACGTGTTCACGATTTCGGCTTCACTGCCACTGAATATGCACGTGCCAAGGATGCATATTTGAGTGATTTGGAAAAGGATTACACCAATCGCGACAAGACTGAGAACAAAGATTATTGCCAGAAATATGTTGCCAATTTCCTCACCCATGACCCTATTCCGTCAATCGAGACCAAGTATCAGATGATGAAAATGATACTTCCAAGCATTCCGTTTGCCCAAGTAAACCAATATGCGCAGGCATTATTTGAAATAAGCGACACAAACCTCGTTGTTCTCGCCATGCAGCCTGAAAAGGACGGCATGACTTACCTCACACCTGCATCAATGAAGGCAGCCGTCGATGGTGTCCGCGCTGAAAAGCTCACGGCTTACGTTGACAATGTGAAGCAAGAACCTCTTATCGCCACGATGCCTGCTAAAGGCTCAATCGTGAAAGAGACCGAAAACGCTAAGCTCGGTTTCAAGGAGCTTACTCTTTCCAACGGTGCAAAAGTGCTGCTGAAGAAAACTGACTTCAAGAACGACGAAATAGCATTTTCCGCTTTCGCTAAAGGTGGAAAGGACATGTTCACCAAGGCTGATGCCACTAACTTGATGGCATTCTCGGAAGCTATAGAAAATAGCGGTTTGGGCGATTTCTCCAACACCGAGCTGCAGAAAGCACTTGCTGGCAAGCAGGTGAGCGTGTCGCCGGAAGTGGATAATAAATCGCGCTTGCTGAATGGAGCTTCAACTCCAAAGGATCTTGAGACACTTATGCAATTGATTTATCTCAGCTTCACCAATGTGAACAAGGATGAAAAGGCAGTTGCAGCATATATGGGACAATATCAGGCCTTTTTCGACAACAAGCCGACAAATGCTGATTTGGTATTCACCGACTCACTCCACAGCACCATCTACTGTGGCAACAAGTTCTACCGCTTGCCCGACGGATCTGATGTGAAGACCATCAGCTACGATCGCCAGCTCCAGATTATGAAGCAGCTTTTCAGCAATGCTTCCGATTTCACATTCTCGTTTGTTGGCAATTTCGATGAAGCCACTATCCGTCCGCTCATCGAGCAATACATCGCTTCGCTGCCTTCCGTAAAGCAGAACTTGAAACAATCGGAAATTCGCACCATTTTCAAGGGCGACCGCAAAAATGCCTTCACTTTAAAGATGGAGAATCCGCAGTCGAAGACTGCCGAGGTTTGGCGTTCTAATGCTATTCCTAACACTTTGCAGAACAGAGTTACGGCAGAAGCCACTGCACAAGTGCTGACGATGCTCTATCTCCGCACAATCCGTGAACAGGCAAGTGCCGCTTACACGGTCGGTTCAATGTCGCGAATGGAAGAAGGCGGCAAAGACTGCTACGCCATGATTTACGCAATGTGCCCGACAAATCCTGACAAGGCTAAACTTGCCAACGACCTGCTCTATAAAGGAATCAATGATGCTGCCAAGAGTGTTGATGCCGCTGATGTGGCAAAGGCAAAAGAGGCCATGCTGAAGCAGAACGACATTGATGCCAGGACAAATTCATATTGGAACGATGTGTTCTTCAGATATTACATCAATGGTGTTGACACCAACACTGGTTACAAGGATGCGGTTTCAGCGATTACTCCTGCCGGCATTTCATCATTCCTGCAGAATGTGATTTTGAAGAGCGGCAACCATGTGGAAGTTATCATGACACCTCAAGCTAAATAACACTTCAGATTTCTGAAATACAATTAATAAAAATCCCTGTGCAAATCATTCTGCACAGGGATTTTTTTATTTGCAAACTATTGGGCTCGTTATCTTATCACCACCTTGAAGGTTTTGCCTGCCACCTTCACGAGGTAAAGGCCATTTGTGCCGATAGTGATTTGGCGGTCAGCACCTGCATAAACGGTGCGTCCGGCTGCATCGAATACCTGTGCTTTGGCATCAGTGCCGAGGATGTTTACGACATTGCCGGTGGCGAATGCCTTCACTTCGCTGCCGCCGATAAGCGGTGCTGCTGTCCTGACTTTAGGCACGAGGGTGAAAGTCACTGTATGGTTGCCGCCGCAATCGTAGTCGTAAGTGGCATTGGCGTTGACATTGGTAAAAGTGAATGTGGTGCCGTCGACTGTGCCACCGGTCCATGCGCTTGCCTTTGTCGGGTCGAAACCGAATGCTGAGAGCTTGGTCAAGTCGAACTGGCCTGCTGAATTCACCTCAACTTCATTGGTGCTACCGTCGGCAGATAGGCTCGTAGTGAGATTAGTGCAGGCTGAGAGGTCGAGAGCCACTAAATTATTATTTATGCAATTCAATGCTGACAAAGAGGTGCTTTTTGATAGATCGAGTTTGGTCAACTTATTATCACTGCAAATCAATGTTTTCAAATGAGCACCTGAAGCCAGCAAATTAAGGCTGTCCAATGAACAATTATTGCAATCTAAAAATTCCAGAATTGTCTGTTTTGTTAAGTCAAGAGTGCCTATCGGATTATTGTTGACTGTCAAGTACATCAAGTTCGCGTTAGCCGTGACGTCAAGTGATGAGAGGTTGCAACCTGACAACTCCAAACTTTGCAAGCTGGTGTTGTTCTTTAAGTCGATTGAGCCTAAAGAGTCTCCATTGCAATATAGCCCCATAAGTCTTGGATTTTTAGTGACATCCAGATGCTTAATTTTAGTTGCGTTGCAATAGAGTGAGCCAAGATCAGGACAATTCGACACATCAATCGAATCCAAAGGATTGTTGCTCATTGAAATGTAATTTAACTTGGAATTGGCTGTCAAGTCCAATGACTTGATTCTGTTGTTATTGCCATAAATATACGTCAGTTCCGGATTATGCGTGAGGTCGAGAGAGGAGAGAAAGCACTCGTCGAATTTGAACTGCGCCAATGCAGTGCAGTTGGAAATATCGATTTTAGTCATTTGGCTTGATGCGCAAATCAAAGTGGTTAGCTTTGTGTTTGCCGATAAGTCAATTGTGGAAATATTAGTGCTTGAGTAATTCAGTGTCGTCAGATTGGTGTTTGCCGACACATCCAGGGAGTCGATTTTCGTGTAGGAGCAGTTCAGACTTGTGAGATTGGTGAAAAAACCAATGCCTTTTAAGGATTTAAGGGCATTTTGGTCCGACACGTCGATAGTAGTGGCAATTGCGATTTCACTTGCCGACAGCACTCCATTATCGTCTTTGTCGAAGTTCACGCTTATTTTTGCCCTAAACTCCGGGTCAGGGAAATTCGTGTCGTTGATTGCCACTTGGGCCACTGCGCCACCTGCTCCTATCAGAAGCATTGCGGCAATAAAGTAAATTTTTTTCTTCATCGTTTTCTATTATTTATTAGCTGTTGATTAATATTCAATAATCGGCATCCACCATAATAAATGGATGCCGATTAGTAGTGAGGTGGTTATCTTATCACCACCTTGAAGGTTTTGCCTGCCACCTTCACGAGGTAAAGGCCATTTGTGCCGATGGTGATTTGCCGGTCATCACCTGCATAAACGGTGCGTCCGGCTGCATCGAATACCTGTGCCTTGGCATCAGTGCCGAGAATGTTGACGACATTGCCGGTGGCGAATGCCTTCACTTCGCTTCCGCTGATTAGCGGTGCTGCTGTACTCACTTTAGGCACGAGCGTGAATGTCTCTGTCCTACTTTGGCCGCAATCGTAGTCGTAAGTGGCATTGGCGGTAGTGCTTGCAAAGGTGAGCATGTTGCCATCCACCGTTCCGTCTGTCCAGTTGCTTGCCTTGGCAACATCGAACCCGAACGGAGCGAGTGTGGTCAAATCAAACTGCCCTGCCGTGTTCACTTCCACTTCTTTCGTGTTGCTGGAGGCATTGAATTGCGTTATTTTGCTATTATTCGACAAATCAAGGGCTGTAAGTTGATTGCCGTAGCAATTTAGCGACTCAAGATTAATGTTTTTTGAAACATCAATTTTGCTCAGTTTATTATTTTGACAATCCAGAGATGATAAGTATACAGCTGCCGACACATCAAGATCTGTTAAATTGCAGTCGTAGCATTCCAGATAATTCAGGCTTTTCAGGTTCTGCAAGTTGAGTTGAGTGAGTGGATTACTGTAAACCGACAAGTTACATAAAAGTGTGTCGGCCGACAAGTCAAGTGAAGTCAATTTGCAGCTGTAAGCGTTCAGTGTTGCCAAATTGACGTTTTTAGTCAAGTCAAGAGAGCTTATCGAGTCATCGTTGCAGTATAATTCGGTAAGTTTAACATTGTGTGTGACGTCGAGGTTCTTTATATTCGTTCCATCGCAATATAATGTTTGTAATTCTTGTAATCCCGACACATCTATTGAATCTATTGGATTGCTGGTTACTGAAATGTAGTTTATATTGCTGTTGTTTTTAAAATCAAGCTTCTTGATATTGTTGTTGTCGCAATAGATATTGACTAAATTCGGGAAAGGCGTAAGGTCGATTGAATCCATTGAGCAGCCATAAAAACTCAGTTCAATCAATTGAGTGCATTTTGAAATATTCAGCCAAGTAAGTGGGTTCATGCCACAATTTAAGGTCTGCAAGGCAGTGTTGGCCGAAAGGTCCAGTGAGTCAATCGAGTTGGTTGAGCAGTAAAGCGTAACAAGCGATTTCATGTATTTTATGCCTTCAAGGGTCGTTATGTTTTCAGATTGCACGTCGATGAAGTCTGTATTGGCAATTTCATCTGCCGTTAACAGGCTGTCGGCATTGTCATCGATTTTTTGAAGGACGAAAGCGCGGAATGCTGTGTCAGGGAAATTCACCGCATTCACTGCAATTGCGTCGGCATGTTTCACGAGATTGAATTGCACATAAGTGGTTTGGCAAAAATACTCGTAGGACACAATGTCATCAACGAATGTGAGTATGCTGCCATCCAAAGTACCGCCATTGCAATTTGTGATATTGGCCTGTTTAAAGTCAGGCAGTGTGGACATGTCGAACTTGTTGTCGGCATCAGGCGTGACCTCAAGTGTATTGTGGTCAGTAGTAAGGTTGGTAATCTCGAATGGAAGCGACATTGTGGTAATGTGGTTGTACGAGAAATCGAGTATCACCAGTTTGGTGTTGTGCGTGATGTCGAGCGAGTCCAGATTGTTGTGGCTGCATATCAGCTTGGTCAAGTTAGCAAAGTGTTCAATGCCTTTCATGCTCGAGATTATCTTCCCGCTCACGTCAATGTCTAAAGTGTTTGCCGCTTCCTGCGTGCTTAGTGTGCTGTCCTTGTCGGTGTCCAAATTGCTAAGCACATAATTGCGGAACGTTGGGTCAGGGAAATTCACAGCGTCAATTGCCACTTGGGCTTGTGCTCCCGATGCTCCGAGCAGGAGCAACATGGCAATGAAATAAATTTTCTTTTTCATTTCGATTGGTTTAAAGTGTTATTCAGTATATTCTGATTGAAAATCAAAATCGGCATCCACGCAGTAAGATTTCGAAAGCATGGATGCCGATTTTTCAAAGTCGTCTATCGGATTATCACCTTGAATGCCTTGCCTGCTGCATTCACTATGTAGAGGCCCGGCGTGGTGACTGTGATTTGGCGGTCGGTGCCTGCGTAAACGGTGCGTCCGGCTGCGTCAATCACCTGTGCCTTGGCATCAGTGCCAAGAATGTTGATTACATTTCCGGTGGCGAATGCCTTAACTGCGCTGCCGCTGGTGAGCTGTGCCGAACTTGGAACAACTGGTATAAGTTCGAACGTCACTGTTTGGTTGTTGCCGCAATCATAGTCGTAAGTGGCATTGGCTCCGGTGAATGTCAATTTTGTGCCGTCAACTGTGCCGCCGATCCAGTTGCTTGCCTTGGCAGCATCGAATCCAAATGGGGCAAGTGTGGTCAAATCCATCTCTCCTGCCGTGTTCACGTCAACCCTCTTGATGTTGGTGCTGGCATCAAGACTTGTCAATCCGGTGCAGGCCGACACATCCAGTGCTACGAGCTGATTATTGTAGCAGTCCAGATTTGTCAGTTTAGTGTTTTTGGAAAGGTCTATCTTTGTCAGTCCGTTTTCTGCAAAATGCAGATAAGTCAGATTGGTGTTCTTGGTCACGTCGAGAGTGGTCAACTTGTTGTTGTCGCAGTATAGCTCTGTCAGCAAGGTGTCCTGAGTCACATCGAGTGATTCTATTTTGTTGTTTACGCAGCTGAACCCCTTTAGCTTTTTATTGTTTGTTAAGTCAATAGCCTTCAGGTTGTTGTTCTCAAACGTCAAAATGCTGAGTTCAGGATTGTTGCTTAAATCGATGCTCGATATGTTGTTGTTCGAGAAGCGCACCTCTGTCAGGAGTGGGGATTTTGTCAAATCAAGTGAATCCAGCTTGTTGTTTCCAACATTGATTCCCGTCAGTTTCTTGCATTTGCTCAAATCCAGGCTGCTCACTGAAGAGCCTGTAACGCTGAGCTCTTTCAGGTTAGGTGACTTGCTCAAATCAAGGCTTTTCAGCTTTGAGCATTGCGCAAGTGTTAAATAGTTCAGGCAAGTGTCGTTGCTGACATTGACGCTTTGCAGTGAATCGGAGTAAATAATTAAAGTTGCTAATTTCAGGTTCTTTGAAATGTCAATATCGGATATCTTATTGCCGACACTGAAAATATGAATAAGATTCGGAAGCAATGCAATTCCTTCCATCGACTTTATCGACCTGCCGCTGTACATATACATGTCTTTCGCTTTGTCTATCTCTGTTGCCGACAGGGTGTCGTTATTGTCCTTGTCGAATTTCTCTTTCACCACTACTCTAAAGGCCGAGTCGGGAAAGTTCTCTTTCACTATTGCCACTTGGGCTGTCGCGTCAGCCGCTCCCATCAGGAGCATCGCTGCGATTGCATAAATGATTCTTTTCATTTTCTTGATTCTATTTTAGTGTTATTCAGTATGCTCTAATTGAAAACAAAATCGGCATCCACATTATGTTGTTTTTTCAGCACATGGATGCCGATTCTATGGTTTAAGCCTATTCTATCTGGCCATTACCTTGAATGTCTTGCCGGCAACCTTCACAATGTAGAGGCCATTTGAGCCGACAGTGATTTGGCGGGCAGTGCCTGCATAGATTGTGCGGCCGGCTGCGTCTATCACTTGTGCGTTGGCGTTTGTGCCCACTATGTTGATGACATTGCCGTAGGCGTATGCCGTCACTGCTTTGCCGCCGATAAGCGGTGCTGAAGTTATTACCTTAGGCACGAGGGTGAATATGGCTGATTCGCCGTTGCCGCAATCGTATTTGTATGTGGCATTGGTATTGACATCATCGAATGTTAATATAGTGCCGTCAACAGTTCCGTCAACCCAGTTGGATGCTTTGGCTGGATCGAATCCAAAAGATGCGAGTGTGGCCAGGTCAAATTGTCCTGCATCGTTCACTTTCACTGCCCTTTTGTTTGTCCCTCCATCGAAATCGTTGATTTTTGTGCAGGCTGTCAAGTCGAGGGCTACCATTTGATTGTTGAAGCACACCAATCTTGTAAGCTCAGTGTTTTTCGACACGTCAAGTTTGGTCAGGCTGTCGTTGGCGCACTCCAAGGTGGTCAAATTGGTAAATGGCGTCACATCAAGGCTGCGCAATCCGATTGCGTTGCACGAGAGGGTTCGCAAATTTTTCAGCATCGACAAGTCAAGTGTCCCTAATGGGTTGCTGCTTATGCTTAGTCCGCTCAGCAATGTGTCTGCTGGTAAGGCCAATGAAGTGAGACCGCAATTATCCAGATTCAGTTGCGTTAGAACTGTGTTTTTCGACACATCTATGCTTCCCAGTGCATCATTCGTGCAATTCAGCAAGTCAAGATTCGTGTTTTTTGTGACATCTATTTTCGTGATGTTTGTCCCATCGCAATATAATGTGTTAAGCTCTGGGCAGCTGGCCACATTAATTGAATCCAGTGGATTGCTGGTCACTGATAAGTAATACAATATAGGGTTACCTGTCAACGGCAACGTTTTTAGATTGTTGTCGTCTGCGTAGATGTAGCCCAAATTAGGACAATGCGTAACGTCCAATGAGTCAATGTGGTTGCCATCGATAGTTATATTCTGAATCTCTGGACAGCCAGTGATATTGAGGTTCGTTATCTCACTCTCCGAGCAGTCCAGAGAGTACATCTTCGTATTCTTCGACAAGTCGAGTGCCTTCAGTGCGGTTTGCGTGCATGTCAAGCTTTCCAATAATGTGTTTTTCGACAAGTCAATTGAGTCAACTGCTGAATTTGAAAAATCCAGCGCCTTTAGGCCTGTTAAGTATTCTACCCCCTTCAGGCTCTTGCAATTGCCGATGTTTTCCTCGTTCATCAACTGCAATTCGGTGACGTTGGCAATTTCTTCTGCCGACAGCACCTTGTCGGTATCCGTGTCGATGTGCTTAGCGACATAAGTCCTGAACAAACTGTCAGGAAACGTCGTCTTGTTGATTGCCACTTGGGCGACTGCGCCACTTGCTCCCATCAGGAGCATCGCGACGAAAAAGTAAATCTTCTTTTTCATAAATTTAAATTTTATGGATTTTTTGCAAGTTGATTTTTTGCGCGAAATCCTATGTTAATATTTTAGTTTGTTTGATTAATGTCAATCTATATTAATTAAGCAGGTCGCTTATGAAGGATCGCAGTGTGACTTTTTAAAGTCATGACTGAGGGGTTGTGGTCGAAATCACATTTATTTGCGATTCAAAGTTATGCTTTTAGCTTCATTTGAGCAAACTTTTTTTGCCTCTTTTTATGATTTTTTCCAAAATGGGACAAAAAATTGCGCCAGTGATACACGCAAGGGCTTTAAAGGGCGTTATATAGAAAATGAATAGTAAAGAGCACGAAGGATTATTGATGAAATTCGGTGAGCAGATGATGACTAACATGGACTACTTGCCGAATGAGGAGCAGACCATGCTGGTGGCTGCTTTTGCGCATTTTTGTCTCGACGGATTGCAAAAAGCGGCATTCTTGCTGATTGGCTATGCGGGCACAGGCAAGACTTCCATGATGGGCGCTTTGGTAAAGACTCTTTCGCAATGGAACATGAAAACCGTGCTGCTTGCTCCCACTGGACGCGCTGCCAAAGTCTTTGCCGATTATTCGGGGCATCCCGCATTTACTATCCATAGAAAAATTTTCAGGCAGCAAAGTTACTCGCCGGAAAGCGGCAATTTCAATCTTGCTGAGAACAAGCACACCGACACTCTCTTTATTGTTGATGAGGCTTCAATGATTCCTAATCAGTCA
Organism: Muribaculaceae bacterium; assembly: GCA_022484565.1. GTDB lineage: Bacteria > Bacteroidota > Bacteroidia > Bacteroidales > Muribaculaceae > JAKVKZ01. The sequence goes on along the minus strand of JAKVKZ010000013.1, from coordinate 20,945 downwards.
AGTGAGGGGGCTGTGTTTGGCAGTGGGCGTCTGCTCGACGACCTTGTCAAGTATGTGTATAGCGGGAAAGGCTGTAAACTGATGCTTATGGGCGATGATTCTCAGCTTCCGCCAGTGGGGCTTGTCGATAGTCCAGCCTTAAAGCATGCCATGCTTGAAGCGTATGGCTTGGATGTGTATGAGTTTTTCCTTATGCGGGCTGCCCGCCAAAGTGAAAATTCGGGTATTCTTAAGAATGCCATAGAGTTGCGTGAGGCTATGGGTGAGATGAAACTTGAAAAGCCTCTTCTGCATTTTTCCGGCTTCGACGACATTGAGCCAGTGAGCGGTGAATACCTTATTGAAAAGATTTCGGACAGTTACGACCATAAGGGAATAGGCGAGACGATTATCATCACCCGCTCCAATAAGCGTGCGGCCCAGTTCAATGCTGCCGTGCGCAATCTGATTCTTTATCGCGAGGACGAACTCGTTTCGGGTGATTTGATTCTTGTGGCAAAGAATAATTATTTTTGGAGCGAGGAATATGAGCAGCTCGACTTTATCGCCAATGGTGATGTTGCACGTGTCAGCCGTGTGCATGGCACTGAAAGCCGCTATGGCCTGCGCTTTGCCAATGTTACCCTCGAATTCCCCGACCATGATGTGGAAATTGATGCGAAAATAGTGCTTGATGCTTTGCTTTCCGATGCTCCGGCGCTAACTTCGGCACAAAATGAAAAACTTTATTCAGAGGTGATGAATGAGTTGATGGGAGATAAAAGGTCAAGATTCAAGGCATTGAAGAAGCATGAATATTTCAATGCCCTTCAGGTGAAATTCGCCTACGCCGTCACTTGCCACAAGGCACAGGGCGGGCAGTGGAAGGATGTCTATGTGGATATGGGATATATTCCGGAAGAGGCTATGAGCACTCTCGATTTTTATCGTTGGCTTTACACTTCAGTCACTCGTGCCCGTGAGCATCTTTATCTGATAAATTTTCCTTCTTTCTTATGTGCGGAAACTCGTGAAGACAATTAATTTTGAATGGCATAATCGATACCAAAGAGGAAACAAGTGCTGCGATAAACAGCCAGAAGCTGATGTTGAATGAAACTCTCACGTCCTTTATCATCAGCAGATTGGGATTCTCAATATAATGGAAATGCTTTGCATCAATGAAGAATACAAGGCCCAACGCTATGCACACCGCAACGGCATATCCCCAATGACGGCTTTTCAGGCTGTTGATTATTATGGCTGCGAATCCTGCCAGAAACGGCACTAACGCAAAAAGTTGATGCCCGAAACTGCATTCAGGCTTGTTGAGTGTCTCCACTGTATAATGAAAACCAGTCCAAATCTGTTCAGGTTGGATTGTGAAAATGGGCAGAAATGTATAGACGATAAGAGCTGCCACTAATAATATGCTTGTTATAGGCTTCATATTAAGCTCAGGTAAAGAAACGGCTATATGTATCCTTTTGGTTATGCGAATATACGAAATTATGGAATAAAAAGGATAAGAAGAACCCATTATTTAGCCATATTTTGCACTTACACTATCAAAGCGTTAAAAGCTGTATGAATAATTAATCTCGTCGATTTTTTTGGCTATTCTCCTATTTCCTTGTGCTTGGTGATAATTTGCGCTGTATTTTTGTGTATAATAGTTCTTTGATTAGTTTGTTGAGTATGCTTATGGGCTACGCTAAAAGGCATTCTTTCTCCAAGGCATTTTCGTAGGCGATTTCCTTGAGGCTCTAAAGCGTGCACATGTGTGCAGCGCTTCACCGTGAACACCTTTGCAATGTGTATGTATGTCAGTGCTTTACGAATGCTTTTGCTGTCCAGACACCTTGCGCGACTTCCACGAAAAAAGCGTTAATTTTTTTGTCAGCGTTGAATGGCACGGTTTCCAAGTGCTTTTCGTAGGCGATTTCCTTGAGGCTCTAAAGCGTGCACATGTGTGCAGTGCTTCACCGTGAACACCTTTGCAATGTGTATGTACGTCAGCGTCTTACTGGCGTTTCTGCTGTCCAGACCCATTGCGCGATCTCCACGAAAAAAGCGTTAATTATTTACCTGTGTTGAATGGCTTTTTTTATAAAAAATCTGGCGGACGGAAATGAATCCGACCGCCAGATGAAAAACAATGAAAAATGTGTAAATTAATCAGATTCGTTTATGGCCTAACGGATAAATTTCAATGTCTTTACCGTACCGCCACACCGTACTATCAGCAAATGTGCCCCTGGCTGCAGGTCACTGAGAGATATTTCGGCATGTGAGCCAAAGCCTGAATAAAGTTGACCTTCGCTTACTCCGAGCATTGAGGCGGCTTCCACTGTAATTGCCGATGCAGGTGAGTTAACTACGAGCATTGGGCTTGCGCCTCCGTAGATTTTTGCTGTGAAGTCGTTTGTTGAAATTCCTGATATTCCGCCTGTCTTGCTGCTGTAGATAAACGAAACTGGTGTGCAGAAGTCGGTGTAGGCAAGCGACCCGTCCTGATAGTAGGATGCGCGGGCACGCACATAGTAAGTGCTGCCGTTGGTCATCAGTGCGCTGTTCACTTTTATGCTTCCGGCTGGGTCAGGTGCCATATAGGCGAAGTCGTTAAGCGTGGCGACATAGCGCGTACGTCCCCAACTTGTCGCTGAATTGGATATTTCAAGCGTAAAGTTGTTTGCAGCCTGTTGGCGGGCAACTGCTATACGGTAGTCGCTGTAAACGGTGTCGCCTTCTGAGGGCCTTTCTATTGTTGGCACTTCAGCTGTCATTTCCATAATGGAGAACATGTGCTTGGCTGAAATTTTTGCTGTTCCGTCGTGAGTGACTGAAACGCGTGCGAAATATGTTGTCCCTGCCTTTAGCGTGAATGGTGGAATGTCGATTTCCCCTGTGGTTGATGTGCCAGAGAAAATGGTTGAGCCGTTGGCGAAGAATGCGTCGGTGGAAATTTCAAGTGTGCCTTCATCACCTGTGTTGGCTGTCGTCCATTTTGCTGTGAACGTTGGTGCCACATTGGTTTCGTTTGCAAGTGGGTAGGTGAGTTCAAGCACTCTTGGAGTGAATGCGGTTCCTGCCGACACTCCGTTGTTGCTGTTGCCTGCACATGCTATCACCCGCCAGTATGCCGGTACGCCTGATTCAATGCCTTCAATCAGGGCTGAGGAAACTGACGTGGTGTCGGAAATATATGAATGGGTGAGATTCTTGAATTCAGCATCCGATGCTATTTGAAGCACGTAGGAGGTTGCGCCTGCCACTTTTGTCCATTCAAAGTTGAATGGGTCGGCTGCTTCCGCGCCGTTGATTGGGTAAACGAGTGTAGGTGCTGCAAGTGTCTTTGCTGTCGCGCCAAGGAACATGGGCGTGTACTCGTTGCTTACGCGGTCGAGCACGCACACTGCAAATTGGTATCCGCTTCTGTAGGCTGCCGGTATGGCGAACTTAGTGGCATAACTTGTGCCGAGCAGATATTGCACGTCGCAGTTGAATGTGGATTGGTCAACGCCGTTTGGCACTGCATACACGGTGTAGCGCACATTGTCGAACCCGTTCCATTTGAGAGTGTCGTTGGAAAGGGTAATGTCGCTTACCACTCCGGGGTTGTTGCCTGCCTTCCATGGCATGGCCGGCATAAGCGACGGCTTGGTATAGACGGTGCGCTTGAGATAATGGCCGAACGATTCTTTTGAACCGGTGTTGAATAGGTAGGTTGCCGACCACCATACTGACCCGGGAGCGCCGTTAAGGTCACTGTTGCGGTTGATGTTCACTTCGTCGGCATATTCGCTGAATGATGTGTTGTTTGGCCCGCTTGCCTTTAATTTGCTCGACATCAGCGATTGCTCAAGTGCTGAGGCTCCGTTAATGGCGGGAGCGCTGCTGGCACTGGTGAGTGATGTGATTGAGTGCGATGAGAAGAAGTGACGTCCAAAATGGTTGGCTACCGTGCTCCACCATGGGGCAATGGCTGCATAGTCGGTTGAGTTGCCGATTGTCCAATAAATTTGCGGAGCTATGTAGTCGAGCGTTTTGGAGCTTACCCATGCTATAGGGTCGGAATAGATGTCGCTGTATTGCCAGTCGCTGCCAGGTGACGGTTCAATGCCGTATTTGGCTGCAACGGTTGAGGATGTGCAGGCCACACCTGCTGGGCCTACGCCAAATCTTACGTATGGCTTGGTTTCCTGAATCATGTCGTAAACTGACCTTATCATGCTGTTTACGTTGTTGCGGCGCCAATCGGCCTGCGAAAGTGTGCCTCCAGCAGCTGTGTATTTGTCGTATAATCCTGCATCAACCGACATTGGTGTGCCGCTTAGGTAGAAGTAGTCATCGTAGAGAATGCCGTCAACATCGTAGTTTGTGATGATTTCCTTGCAGATGTCAACGATGCGTTGGGTAACTTCGGGAACTCCAGGATTCAGAATTGCGGCTCCGTTATAGTCCATCACCCAATCAGGGTGGTCGGTGCGGTAGCAGCCTGGAAGTCCGTCCCATGCGCCTTTGTTCGATTCGTATCTGTAGGGGTTAAGCCAAGCGTTGCATTCTATGCCGCGTTTGTGGCATTCTTCAACTGCAAATGCCAACGGGTCCCAACCCGGGTCCATGCCGCGGGTCTTTACAAGGTCGGTTGACCATGGCTCGTAGGAGGACTTGTACATGGCATCGCAGCGGCTGCGCACCTGAAGGTTGAATGAATTGATGTTGTTTGCTGCCAGAGAATCGAGCATACGGATAAGCAGATTTTTCTGCGCAGCTATTTGTGAGGCATTGCCAGTGGTGGAGATGACTGTCTTTGGCCAGTCGATATTCCACACTGTGGCGCACCATGTGGAGCGTGCTTCACGTTTGGGTGTTGTGTAGGCTGTGGCGAATATCGGTAACGACATTGCGGTGAACAGCGATATCAATAAAAGATTCCGGAAAGAATTTCTCATTAAAATGAATTATAAATTATTAAACAGTTGTTGTTAAAGTGCATAAAGAAATTATACGTGACAAAATTACACATTATTGCCGACAATAAAAAAAGGCTGGGGCGTTCAGCCCTAAAATTATGATTTTTTGTCATATTTTCAGCTTGCGCCTGATTCATTAACAATTGATTTAGCCTTTGGCGATGGGCTACTGCAAAAAAAGCGGCACCAAAAAGGTTTAGCCCTTCGGTGCCGCTTTATGGAAATTCAATCTAAAGTGTGCTGCTCATGCTAAATTAGTTCACAGCCACTTTGTTGATGTAGATTTTGCCTTGCACATTGCATTTGAGCACGTAGATTCCTCTGCTGCTGCCTGCATTCAGCATGGAAGCGTCAGTGGTTGAAGCCACTGCCATTCCGGCTATGTTATAAAGCACTGCTGAATCCACCTTTGAGCCGAAATAGATGTTTCCGTTTGCAACGGTCACATTCAGTTTGCTTGGCAATACGGAAGAGATGCCCGATGAGGCATTGTCGGTAAGTCGGTAAGCGGCAATGCCGTTTCCCGGTACATAAATGTAGATGTCGGTGCTTATCTGTTTTCCGTTTGCTTCAGTTACTGTGGAGTAGTCGCAGGGTGCGCCCCAAGTCTTGCTGTCGGTTGCGCCTATGCCTTGTGTAGGGAATACCCACATTTTGCTGAATGATGTGAAGGTCATGTTGTCGTCGCATTGGGCAAGCATGAATTGGTGGCCGTTAGGACTTTCAAAACTTCCATAGGAGTACAGAACGTACTTTTTGCCGTTGTTGGTGAAGAAAGTGCTTCCGTTGGTGGTAGAACTCAGAGGAGCAAGTCCAGTGTTCGATTCAAAACTGCCTGTCATGCTTCCGTCAGCGAAATTGTAACGTGAGAAATATGTGCTTCCGCCGTCAACGAAGAATGATGAAGTGTCGATGGCTTTTATGCGTGGAGCTATTCCCATGCCGTTGGTAGATGTCGGATATGTCGAGGCCAGTGTGCATACTTCAGTGTTGGTGAGTGCTCCGTTGGTGTATGTCCAGCGTACTACGTTGCTGTTGGATGCTATGGCTGCAAAGATTGTGAAATTGCCGCTGGTGATGTCGCCGGTCACTGCGCAATGGTCGATGCGGTAGGTGCTGAGTCCTTCCGATGCGGTTACGCTTGCGCGTTGTGTCACATCTCCAGTTGTGAGGTCAACGCTGAATAGCATGAGTGGCGTGGTGCTGATGTTCAAAGTCAAATTAGTTACTATCACATTGCCTTTTGAGTCCTTTATCACGTCATTGCATGGATAGTAGTCAACATTTGCGTCAGTTCCGAGGATTATGTCGTCGATGTGCTCGCCGGTTGTTGCATCATATTTGCGTAGATAGATAGTGCCGTTGGTGGAATTTTCACTGCGCCCCGACACATAAAGGTAACCGTCCTTAACCACGAATCCGCGGTTGTAAAGGCCGTTGCTGTCGAACGTGATGTTGTTGTAGCTGCTGTTGATTGAGCGGAACCATGTGCTGGTGAGTGAAACTTTGTTCACGTCGGCATAGGTGTCAACGTCTTTCTTGATGGTATAGCCGCTTTCGTAGCTGCCTGTTGACGTTCCGGCAATCTTCACTGTGCGTACAGCGGATGCGTTGTCATTGCAATCTGCCTTCGATGTCACCACTCGCCAGTAATATGTGCCGTTAGTGATGCTTGAAAGTGGAAATGCGAACACTTTGTTTGCACCTGAAGTAGTGCATTTATTTGAAGAATATTTCACTGATGTGAATGCTTCATCGCTTGCAATTTGCAGCGTATAAGTGTCAGCATTTACATCGGTGCAGGTGAATGAGAAGTCGGATGACATTGATGCCCCTTCTTCAGGTGATACGAGGGTGGTTTGCGGTGCTTTTTCACGTTGCGTCAAATTAATTGATGATGCTTCGAATTCGTTGCCGAATCCGTCGAGTACGCAGACAGCAAACCAATAGCCGTCCTGATAGGCGGCGGGCACTGTGTAGTTCGGGTCGTAGGTCACTCCAAGGAGATAGTCGCTTTTAATGCCTCCGAATGTCGAGCTGGATGCGTCGGCGATTGATGTGATTGTGGAAGGAATGGCGTAAACTGAATATTTCACGAGTGATTTGTCAACGCCTGTCCACGTCAGTGTACCTGCGCTGTATTTAAGATTTGCAGGAGCTGAATATGTGGTTTTTGTCTTCCATGCCAAGCATGGAGTTAGGGCAGGGTGCTGGAACATGTTTTCGTGCAGATAGTCACCAAGTCCGCTGACGCCTGGACCACTGATGTTTTTTGCTGAATAGAAATTGCATCCAGGCGCGTTGTCCTTGTTGTATTGGCGGGAATATGAAATTTGCTTTGCTATTTCTGCCCAGCCGGTTGTGGTGTTCTCTCCATCACCTGTGAGGAATGATATGGAATGGCTTGCATAGTGGTGCCGTCCGAAATGGTTGGCAACATAGCTCCACCACTCGGTGAGTGGGCCGAAAGGATTGGTTGAATGAGTCGTCTCCCAGTATAATTGAGGAGAAATGTAGTCGATAGTGCCTTCCTCAAGCCATGCGAGAGGGTCAGAGAATATACCGTTGTATTGCCAATCGCTGCCGGTAGGGCATGGGTCAACATTGTGGGCTGATGCTGAAGTGGACGCTGTTCCTGCCACACCTGCAGGTCCGATGCCGAAGCGTACGTATGGCTTGGTGGCTTGAACCATGTCGAAAACGTCTTTCACCATCTGGTTCACGTTGGCACGGCGCCAATTGGCGAACGAAAGTGAAGTGCCTGATGATTGCCAAAGGCTGTAATCGTCAGCGGAACTTGAAGTTGGAATGCCGCTTGGATAGAAATAGTCGTCAAATATGATGCCGTCGATGTCGTAATTGGTAACAAGTTCTTTGCACACATTCACAATGCGTTCACGTGATGCCGCAAGGCCAGGATTAAGGATAGTGGTAGTGGTGGTGCCGGAAGTGTAGGATAGCAGGGTGCCTGAATTCTTGAGAGCCACATCTTGGTCAGTGGTCCAGTTTCCTCCAGTGCTGAACCGGTAGGGATTAAGCCACACATGGCATTCGATACCGCGTTTGTGACATTCAGTGACCATAAATGCAAGCGGGTCCCATCCAGGGTCTAATCCACGTGTGCCAGTCAGGTAGCTTGACCATGGCTCGTAGGATGATTTATACATTGCATCGCACATGCTGCGGACTTGGAAGCACACAGCATTCATGTTGATAGCTTGGAATTTGTCGAGCATGTCGGTCAGCTCTTTCTTTTGGGTTGCGATAGCTGATGCTGACGACCCTGTGGTCTGTGGCCAGTCAATGCCCCACACTGTAGCAATCCATGCAGCGCGGAACTCACGTTTTTGTGCTTCATCGGCCTGCATTGACGCTGGAAATAGGAATCCGAACGACAATGCCATGAAAAGTGTTAATTCAAAAAATTTTCTTGTCATAAAGTTGTAAATAGATAATGGTTTAATTAGAATTGTGTATATAGCTAATATTCGGTGCAAAGTTATATATTATTCTGCAACACACTGCAAAATTATTGCAAGAATATTAGGAATGGCGACATTGAATATTCCAAATGACTCACATGTGGAAAAGGTTATATCATCTTTTTCTCTAACTTCAGCTCATTTTTGTTGGCATATTCCAAGGCTTGTTCCTCATTTTTATGTTTCAATTCAAAGACGAAGCGAGCGCCTTCAATGTACGAAGTGTCAACATAAATTCGTCCGTCGAGCCGTGAGGCAAATTCCTTTGCTATCGACAGTCCCAAGCCAGTACCAGGCTCAAAAGAACCGAGATTTTCGAATCGCTCGAATATCAGTTCCTCTTTGCCATCAGGAATGCCTGGGCCGTTGTCCTCAACGGTGGTGATAATCATGTCGCCGGCAAGATTCACGCATACTCTCACGTAGCCTTTCTTAGTGAATTTATATGCGTTGTTAATCATGCTGTAGATTATCTGCAAAATCTTCATGTGGTCGGAATACGTCGTTATCTTTTTTGGCTCACACTCAAGGGTGAAGATGATGTCGTTGTTGCGGCCTTCGCGGAACGATGCTTCACGTGCTATTTCACAAACATCACATTCTTCGAGCAAGAATTTCATACGCCCTGAATCAAGGCGGCCCAAATCAAGAATGTTGTTGATAAGCAGTAGCAGCATCTCTGAATTCTCATGAATGAGGTGGGCATAATATTTATGGTCCTCAGTCTGGGCCAAGTCAGAGATGATTTCACTGAATCCGAGAATTGAGTTCAACGGGGTACGTATCTCGTGGCTCATGTTCGACAGGAATGCACTCTTCAGATTTCCGCTGTCCTCGGCTTTACGATATGCCAGTGCAAGTTCCGATTGCTTCGTGGAGAGCATTGTCTTTTCGCGTTCAAGTTCCTTCAGCGAAGTTTGAAGCCGGCCACGTATGGTTTTATTGTAAACCGACATGTACCGGATTATGATAATGGCAATTACCAATAGAATAAGCCCACCGATAAATATGTAATATTTAATCCGCTCGATGTGCAGAACGTGGTCTTGCAAATCACGCTCCATTGATTTTGCCTTGCATTTGCTCTCGAATTGATGGAATTCGTTTATGTAGTTCTGCTTGTTAGTGCTCGATAGCAGTTGATAAGCCTTTTCCATGCATTGGCTGGCCTTATCATAATCGCCCATATTAGCCAGAATTTTAGCTTTGTCGATGAAGTAGTCGGATACATCGCTTCCGCCATTGTCGATTATGTAGTTTATTTGTGATAAGGCTTCTGCAAAGTTGTTTGTGCCATTAAAGTATAGCATAAGTCCAAGCCGCATATTCACCTCAGCATAGCGGTCGCTTGATTGTGAAAGACGGCTTGCCATGTTTATGTAGTTAGCTGCTGCCGTATAGTTATGCTGGTGACAAAGCATCTGAATCATATAGCCATAGTAGATTCTTACGCAGAAGTTGAGAGGGTAGAATGATGTATTGTCAATCTTTTCCTTATCGTTCAATTCTTTGAATTCCTTAAGATAATGTTCCACATTATCATAATCCTCGAGGCTGAAATATACTTCGATTAAACTCATCAGAATCTGTGCTGTGTTGCCCACTTTTGCTCCACTCTTTTTCTGAAGATCCAGGGCATGCTTATAGGCATCTATTGCCTTTTCTGTCTGTCCTATTTCAGAATTGATTTGGCCAAGCACCTCATCACATAGGATTTCACCGTCAACACTTCGAAGTCTGATGGCCTCATCCTGCATTTTAAGTGCTGCCTCCAATGCAAATTCAATGTTGTGAGTGCTTATCAAAGCCGTGCAACGGCAACTGAGAATGCTGAAATATGCAGGGAAGCAACTCTTTGGAATTTTCCGTCCGTTTATCTTTGAAGCCCAAAGCATAACCTTATCAGTCTGCCCATTATTCAAGTAATATCGGCTAATGGCTGCGATTGCATTAAATTCCCCTTCAGTTTCGCCCTCTGATTTATAGAGATCGTAAATTTGATATTGATAGTTGTATTCATCAGGAGTCCCGAATCCAAGTTCGGAAAGTTGCTGCATGATGATAATTCTTTTCTTTGTGTTGTTCTCGACATTTAATATCGAAATCAAAGAATCGCGTTTTGTGGCAGCTGCAATTTGTGGCGATATTGACATTGCAACTATAATGAAGAGTAATATGGATAATATTCGTCTATTCATCTTTTTGCTCCTCATTGTTTTCGTTGTTTGATTCATTGAGCGTTTGTCCGAGTTCAAAATGTTCTGGATGCTCAAAAATAAACCTTGCGCCACCTGTATAGTTGTCGTCGATGTATAGCCGTCCGCCAAGTTTTTCGGCGATAAGTCTGCTTATGTAAAGTCCAAGTCCAGTGCCTGTGGCGGCTTCATTGAGCTTTTCGTAACGGTTGAATATCTTGCTTTTCTCTTCTTTCGATATGCCGCAGCCAGTGTCGGTTACGATGAAGAGAATGATTCCGTTTACATCGTGCTTGATAGTGAGGTTAATTTCTCCAGCAACCGTGAATTTAGCTGCATTGCCCAAAAGGTTTGTCAGCAATTGCTGCAACCTGAACTTATCGGAATTAATTATTATTGAATCCTTGTAAGTGCTGAATGTTACACGCACGTTTTCCTTGGCAAGAGTGTTGATGGTTTTCAGCGTGTTGCGAGCGCAAAGCACAATGTCAACCGGCTTAATGTCAACATTCATTATAGAAGAATCAAGCTGGCTCATGTCGAGGATATCATTGACCAATTTTAGCATAAGGTCAGAATTTGTCTTGATAATGTCGGAATATTCCCGCTCAGTATCGTCCATATTATCGCTTTCGCTGGAAATGAGGTCGCTGAACCCGACAATGGTGTTTAGTGGCGTGCGGATTTCGTGGCTCATGTTTTCAAGGAATTCACTCTTTTTCTTGTTTGATTTCTCCACGTCCTCAAGCGCCATTGATAATTTGTCGTTGACAGTGTTGATTTTGTTCTTTTCCTCCGACAGTGCTAAGTTCGACCGCTCTAACTTCATACGGATCTTACGGTTGAAGAAGTACAGGATTAGTGACACAAGGAAGAGAATGAGCAGAACGATAATGGAACCAAAAAGATAAGTGTTGTAAAGTCGTGCTTTGTCGATTATTTTTTGGCTTGCAATACGTTCAGCGTCATATTTTACATAATTGGTGTTTAATTGAGAAATTTCACGGTTGAAATTGCTTACCATCACATCCAGAAGAGAATCGTACGCAGTAGTGTAAGTGAGGTATGATTCTTTGTAGCGATGCATCTTGTTAAGAAGCTGGGCTTTGAAAAGGAGATGGCCGCATTTAACGAAGTCGGAGTGATTGATGATGTAATCGATTTGAGCCAAAGAGCGGTCATAATTGCCCATCATGCAGTTATATTGAGCAGAAGTGAAGAGATAGGGTATGTTATCGTCTCCAAAATGATATTTATTGTTTATTTCAATCACTTTGTCGTTGTAGATCGTAGCCTTGTCTTTATCACCCAGTATTATGTAGCTCCGCATATAGTCCTTGACTATGTACCAGATGCAATGATTGTAATATAATTCGTTGCCAAGGCTCTCCTTATGGCTCGTTATATAGTTCATCGATTCATCAGCTATTGCGAGCGCTTCATCGGCCTTTCCCATACGGATAAGCACATCAGGAAGATAGAGGTAAAAGCGTACAACTAATGGAGGCATTACATCATAATTGTTGGCCATAGATATGCCTTGACCATACTCATCAACGGCTTTGTCGTGCAGATTGGTGTTGTCGTAAATCATGGCGAACAGACCGCAGACAATTATTTTCCCCACCGAGTTATGATGATTTTCCGCTTCTTGCTTTAATGCCATAGCCAAGTCGAGAGCACCGCGAAAATTTTTTGAATCGATTAATGGCATGCAGCGACAAGCCTCAGCAATAAAGTAGGCATCATAGTTTGAGGCTTTGTGCGCTACTATGATATTGCGCCATGGAGATATGCTGTCGATTAGATTCCGGTCTAAATAATTGCGGCATATTTTGGCGTAACAATACATCTGCTTATCGGTGATTTTGGCATTTTTAGCCGTGTTGGCTGCGCTAATCAATAATTTCACCTCTTGCTTTTCATTGAAGTGCAGTTGGGCGAGCTGCTCGAAGATTTCAATGCGTTTCGCTGGAGAGGTAGTGCTTTTGAGTGAGGCGTAAAGAGATGGCTCATCGTATGCGTAGGCGCATAACGATGATAGAAACAGACATGCTAAAGCCAATGTTTCAATTAATTTACGCATAAATCTTTGCCTCATCATGCTTTAAATAAATGGGCGTTTTCAACCGGAATTGCACTATGCGATTGTTACTATTTGCAAATATAATGCTTTTTTGGCAACTGAACGTCTTGCAACGAATATTTTTATAAAAAATCCGACGTGGTCGCATTATTGCCACGTCGGATTATGATAAATCAATATTGTTTTATTGATTTTAGCGACGAATTAATTTTACAATTTTCTGTGCAGTTCCGTCGGAAATCTTCACGAGATATATTCCTTGTGCTAATCCGTCAGTTGAAAAAGTCATTGTGCCATTTTGTGAAGTTGAACCAGCTTTCTTTACGAGTTGTCCAACGCTGTTGTAAACGTCGATTGCAGCTTTTTCAGAGATTGACGTTACAGTTACAGTTTCACCCTCGCCAACAGGGTTAGGGAAAACTTTTATCTGAGAACTTTTATCAGTCGTTACTTTTTTCACACCCGAAGCTCCATTATAGACAAGTTCTATTCCGGGAATATCAATTGTGTAGTTGGTGCCTGTAGTTGATTTGCCCATAGTGAAATAGATGTAGTCAAAGCGAAGAGGATAGCAGGCGAAATCAGTTGCATCGCACCATGAAGATGTCGGCATACCTATAGTGTTTATTGCGTTGGCAGTTAAAGTAGGGGTGAATGTGGATGTAACCAGCGTTCCGTTGTTGGCGGTGGTCGCAATGATTATCTTGCTGATGGTTGCGTCGCCCGGGTTTATGCGCAGGCGCAGGGTGTCAGGAAGTCCCCACATTGCCATTGATTTAGCGATTTTTATATATGGCGAACGACTGCTTGCTCCAGTGTAAGTAAGTTTAATGCCATTTTCTGAAGCTACTGTTGCGAGGCCACTTCCACCGCTTTGTGCGATTTTCCAAGTTGCGACGTCGAGATTCTTATCAAGAGGCATAACAGTGGATTCAGGATTCTGGACCTTCACTTTAATAGTGCCGTTGAAACCATGACCTGTTCCGGTTACTGAAGCATCACCGCTGTTTACAGCAGATATGGTGCCTTGATCACTTACTGTGCAGACGTCGCTTGACGCTGATGCCCAATTGAACACTGAAGCATCAATCAAATCCTTAGTCAGTCCGCTTACTCCGTACACTTCTATTCCGTAAGGATGAGTCTTATCGATTACCACCGAGTCGAGACGGAGTGATTTTTCTGCCTGAAACACTGTGATAGGTTGAGAAACAGATAAATCGCCGTAATGCGCAGTGAGATTACCTGTTGCTGAAACATCAGCAGCAATAAAATAGCCATCGGAGGATATGGTACCTACGGTAGGATCGCATGTGAATGTAACACCTTCAAGGTTCTGAGTTTTCAGTACGCCATATTTGTTGTATCCCCAGATTGCCGGACGTAATTTAGACAGGATAGATACATTGTAGGTACGAGGCTCAAAACCGAGCATGCCTATAGCATCATCAACAGGTGCGTTGGAAACGAGAAGGCAACCATTGCCTACTGCACGAACGGCACCATCGCTCGGGGTGTTCACTACATCACCGTTTACAACCATGCAAGAGGAACCACCGCCGTCGAGGTTGACAGCATTGGCTGCGCCAAGTCCGCGGAATACGCCTGCAGCTTCTTCCATACTTACGCCTACTGACTTTGAGTTACGTCCATCGATTACAACGAAATACACCTTAGTGCTGTCGGCATTGAATCCGATACATGTGCGTGGATGACGGTCAGCCCATTCATCTTCATAAATACCATTTCGCATGATGATATTGTCGCTGCCACCCATAAGTTCTTTGAAATTCTTCAGCAATCCAGGTTGGTTGCGAAGGTTGGTGCCGAGATAAATTGTGATTGGAGTGCCTTTCTTCAAGTTCTGCACAAAAGTGGCACAAGTGCCTTGTCCCCATAAAGTAGCTTTTCCTTCTGGAATCTGAGATACACCAGTACCATCGAAAACAGTATCGATTACGGCTTTCACCTCTTTATTGGCAGTCCATGAGAATGGTTCGCCAACAGGGCTGATAATTGCTTTCATTCCTGCTGCACAAGCTTCAGTTTGAGTGCCGTAAGCATTTGTGTAGAGCGTGAGCTGATTACCACCTATATCCTCCCATTCAAGACGTTGCATATTCACAGTGTGAAGACGTACAGTGGTGTCGGGAGTTGAAAGTTTACCTGCGAAGTCCACGCGGTCGATATATGGCTTGCGCTCATCGGTCAGAACGAAGCAGGCGCGTCCTACAGGATTTGTTACACACTGGTCGAGGCTGAATTGTCCGCTGCGCGGTATTCCGTTTTCAATAGCAGCAGTGTAGAAGTAAAAGTCACCATTAGTAGCGCCAATCACTTCATGGCCTGGCTTGTTTTTGCGGTTGTACATGCTGACAGGAGTTTCTTCGCATACGCCTCTGTCTCCGCCATTACAGGTTTCAAAATCAACGTACTTGTTCTTTAGGTCCATTGTCAGTACGCTGACAAGCAAAGGCATATCCGGAAGATTGTATTTGGCAAAAGTAGTGCCTGGTCCGACCTGATGCGGATAAACAATTGTGTCAACATCGAAAGTTTTACTTCCTACTGTCCATTGATTTTTGGCATTTCCAGTGTGGAATGTCAACAATGCAACAGCAAGTAAAATGGAAAATCTCATTAAGTGTTTCATGCTGTATGTATAATTGATTGTTATTTTACTATAAGTTTTGATGTGGATGATTTTCCGCTTTGGATAACATTCACTAAATATAATCCGCTTGGCATTTCGTCAACAGAAACTGACACTTGTGCCGAGCCATTTGAATATTGTTCTTTTACAAGGCTTCCGCTTGCATTGTAGAACATTATCTTTGCATTGTCGGTGCTTGGCAATGAAACGGTAACGACATTCGAAGTTGCAGGATTTGGATAAATGCTTATTGCGTTTGACCTGTCGGCCTTTACACTTCGTATGCCTGCTGACATTACGTTATATATTGTCTCTATGCCAGGGATGTCAATGGTATAGGCAGTTCCTGAAGTGGAAGTTCCCATTCCGAAGTAAAGATACGATAATTTTATGGGATAATTGGCACGGTCAGTGGCATCGCACCATGAAGCTGTAGGCAAATCAATTATATTCTCTACGTTGGCAGTGAGTGATAATGTTTTGGCTGTGTTTACCGTTGTGCCGTTTGCAACTGTTGAGAATGTCAAAGTTTTTATATTGGCATTTCCCGGATTAATACGAATACGGATTGTATCTGGGATGCTCCAAAGCGTGATGGGTTTAGCAAGTTTGATGTAGGGCGCACGGCTTGAAGCTCCTGTGTAAGTTAGCGTCATACCATTATCATGAGCCGTAGCCTGAATGCCTGAACCGCCTGATTGGGTGATAGTCCAAGTGCTTGGGTCAAGTGACTTTTCAACTGCCTGAATGTGAGCTGTGGGCTTTTCCACAGTGACGTTGAGGACACCTTCAAATGTGTCAACTTTGCCACGTATTATTGTGGTGCCGTCTTTTACTCCCTTTACAATACCGTTAGCATCAACGGTAGCTATTGATTGGTCATCGCTGCTCCATGTGAGTGCCTGATTGTCGATAGGCATTTGTTCTTCACCTACAGTAGTCTGCACTTCAACCTGATAGCCACGGTAGCCGTCATCGATTGCATTGGCAAGACGGAATGCAGGTACGCCTCCGACGATTGTCACTGGAATTGTTGTGCTGACACCATTATACGTGGCAGTGAGAGCGTATGTGCCACTACCGTTGCAGAACAGCGTTTCGCCATCGCCTTGAACTGTGCCAAGTCCGGCATCGCAGCTTAATTTAACTCCCTTCAAATCGCTACTGATAAGCACGCCATACTTATTGTATCCGTAGAATACAGGCTTATAGTAACCATATTTAGGCAGACGCTTTGAAACGTCGTTGAAACGGATGGCTGCTATGACATTATCAGCAGGTGCATCTGTGGCAAGGAATAATCCGTCGGTCACGCCACGTTCAGCACCGTCGCTTACTTGATTCAATACTCCGAATCCATTAACGTAAAGCGTTGATGAACCTCCACCATCGAAATTCATTGCCTCAGTGCAGCCTACATTTATCATTATGTCAGCAAGCACTTTCGAGACTACTCCCACAGAGATTGTGGAACGTCCATCAACCACGAGCATAACTAATTTGGTCTTTGACGCGTCAAAGCCGACAGCTGTGCGTGGATTGAGAGAAACAAGATGGTCGAGAGCGGATTCAGTGTCGAGCACTTTACCTCCCGACACAATGAATGGACGTCCGCCGAGTGTCTGGGTTATTTTTCCAGTCAATCCGCTAACTGATGATGTGAATGTCAGTTCCTGACCATCGGTAAGTCCGTTGATGAAAGTTGCCATTGTGCCGTTACCGGAAAGCACGTATGACCCGCTTGGTATGGTCATGTCGCCTACGCTTGCAACTGGCGAGCCGCTTACCTTCAATTTCAGCGTGTCGCCCCATGCGCCTTGCGGTACAACCACGATTTCACTGCCGTAGGTGTTTGTCCCAGTGGATGAGCCAAAACGGTTAGTGTAGAGCACAAGTTTGTTTGAACCTCTCCCGACATTAACCAATATTGCCTTGTTGCCGAAAGAGCCGCTCAGAGTGCAGGTGAAATCTTTAGAGTTGAAGAACTGTGGGACACGGTTGGCATCCATGCCGAACTGCTGCCAACTGCTGCTGTTGGTCGTGTTGAAAACTTCGTTATCAACAACCGTAGCTCCACAAGGGTCAGGTCCAAAGAAATCGGCATTCACGCCTGCGAAATATGTCCGTGAAGACGTGCTGTGCGATTTGGCCATATTGGCAACTGTGCTTGTACTGGAAACTTTGTCTCCAGCCATTATAGCACGTACGTCAACGTATTGATTGGTCAAATCGGTAGTTGTGTAGAACACCCGTAAATTCTGTGTTCCAGTCAATTTCAATGACGTCTGAGTAGTACCAGGACCTATGTAGGCATGATAAAGAGTATCTACTGTGTAGGAGTTGCCCTGTAGAGTCCATGTGGTTGAGCAAAATCCACCCGCTACAGTAAATAGAATGAATAAAAAACTTAGCCAAAATTTTTTCATGTTGTTGTATTTTTAAATTAGTGCCTTTATTTAATTATCAATTTATTCACTGAACTGCCAGCACGGATAACGTAAATTCCGCGAGGCAAATCAGTTGTGGGTAATGACATTGTGCCATTCTGTGCCGATAATGTGGATGAAAACAGCAACTGGCCTGCCATGTTATAGATTTCAACTTTTGCCGAAACCTTATCTGCAATATGCAAGTATGCGCTTTCACCTTGATTTATCGGATTTGGATAAAGAACGGCATTCGGCGAAATTTCAGGTGCGCTTATTCCGCCGGCAGCATCTACGCTGGAGTACACTGCTTCAATGCCAGGAATATCGATCGTATAGGAAGTTCCACTAGTTGACGCGTTCATCCCGAGTTGGATATATTGCAACTTTATAGGATAGTTTGCCATGTCGTTCACATCGCTGCAAATTTTAGAAACTGGCAAATCAATTTTGATTTCAGAGTTGGCTGTCAGAGTAGGGGTAAGAGTGGTTACTACAGCTGAGTTACCATCGCCTGCAATTGTGGAAACAACCACATTCTTTACCGGCGCATTGCCCGGATTGAGGCGTAGGCGCAGTGTGTCGGGTAAACTCCATAAAGAAATTGATTTTGCCAATTTGATGTACGGGCCACGTCCACTTGCACCAGTATAGGTGAGTTTCATTCCGTTGTCGTGGGCAGTGGCAGTGATGCCGTTACCTCCAACTTGTGTGACGCTCCAAGTGCTTACGTCGAGGCTTGGGTCGATAGCCATCACACGTGCTGTAGGCTTTTCCACTATTACTTTCAGGTCGCCGGTGAATGTGCCTATCTTTCCATGAATCTTAACAGTGCCGTCCTTAATACCCTTTAGTATGCCACTTTCAGCGCTGATAGCGACAACTGATGGATCTTCACTGTTCCATGAAAGTGCAGCAGGGTCAATTTCCATATATTCGTCGTTGACTTTTGCCTCAACCTCTACAGGATATTCGCGGTAGGTGTCGTTGATGATTTGTCCGAGACGGAATTTCACGTCGCTTGCAGTCATAGGAACTATTGTGACAGGAATTGACGCTGACAAAGTGCCCAATTTGGCTGATAGGGGATAAGTGCCGTCACCATCACCCACAAATATCGAGTCGTTCTTAATCTTTCCGAGAGCCTCAGGACATGAAAGTTTCACACCTTTCACGTCGGTACTGATAAGCAAACCATATTTGTTGTAGCCATAGAACTTCGGCGTGTAGGTGCCATATTTCGGGAACTGCATAGCCCAATCCACAAAGTGGATTTCCGCTACTTCGTTGTCGGCTGGAGCTTTCAGAACAGCATACATGCCATTGCTGACAGCGCGTTCCACACCTTGAGTCGTAGTGTTCATTATGCCAAAATCACGAACGTACATCTCGGCAGAACCACCGCCATCGCAATTCAAAGCATCGTAGCATCCCATAGCCTTCATTATGTCGGCTCCTTCTGGGTAAGTGCAGCCATCGGAATTGGATGATTCCTCAATCACTGACCAAACCATTTCGCTGCGGTCTTCGTTGTAGCCGAGCATTGTGCGTGAATACGTGTGGTCGATACCATTGATAAAGCGCAGATTCCCGTCGGTTATCACTTCGCCACGTTTTAGAATAACCACGTCGCCACCGCAGGCTTCTTTCAGATTTACTGGACTGATATTGTAGTCGCCGAGGCGCGTGTTGAGGTTGATAGCGACAGTGTCGCCCACATTCAATCCGCTGATTGCAGTGATTTGTGTGCCTGTAGCAGCAAGCACTGCCTGTCCGTTGTCGATATGGGTGTTGCCATAGTGTAATGCACCAGTTACAGTGGCATGGCAAGTCTTGTTTATGCCCCAAGTTTCACCATCGACGAGATGCAATGGGAGACAAGCCACATTCTTGTCGCTGTGGGTGTAATGTCCCATTTTGTCGTTCATCAGTACAAGTTCGTTGTCGAATATATCGTAGTTGATGCGGGTTAAGCCGAGTGCAGTGCCGCCTGGCAAGGTGATTGTGTTGCTCTGCACAGGAAAGTCGCACCACATGTATTTGTCTTTGTCCATGAAGAAATGGCCGTAGTTGACCGATTCGTCACGGTCATTCACTGCAATTTGTCCATTCATGTAACATGCCATATTAGGTATGCCGTCATATCCTCCCGAAGTGAGGTAATAGTCTCCATTCACGCCAGCGAAATATTGCTCATTTTCGTTAGTCTTGCGTATTGCGCAACTTGATATCTTTTCTCCGTTCTTTATTGAGTCCTGTCCGAGTTCCATGCGATATTCCACAAGATCATTGCTCTTCATTCCGCTAGTTATGAAGTATCCGAGTATCTTTTTGCTGGATGATGTGAATTTAAGTTTCACAAAATTGGTCGCAGGACCGATTTTCACGCATCGTAAAGTGTCGATGGTGTATTCCGTACCTTGAATTGTGGCAGTGCGTGATGCCATTGCCGGCATTGCGCACAAAATGGTAAATAGTAAAGTAATGGAAAGTAGAATTCGCCTCATATTCGGTGACTTTTTAGGAAGATTATGGTTACTTTAGAAGTTGAAAGGGCGCATCCGACAGATGCGGACACGCCCTTTGCATGTTATTGTACTTTAAGACAGTGCTTATTAGAGAACCACTTTCTTAACGATGCTCTGTCCGTTAACGACAGCCTTAACAATGTAAAGGCCGTTAGCAGGAGCAGCAACCTGAGAAGCATTCTTAACCATGCTTACGAGTTGGCCAGCAACGTTGTAGATAGCGATAGAAGAAGCAGTAGCTGAAACGGTGATGATGCCACCGTTAACTGTGATGACAGCAGCAGGAGCAGCATTGACAGCCTTAACACCGCCAGGATTGAAGCCATCTTCAGCAATCTGATAGAGACCCATACCGTTCATGGTCTTGAAGACGAGAAGGTTGCAAGCGAGCTTGCCGTTAGCGTCCTTAACATATTCCTTGCTGATGCAATGGATACGAGTACCGGTATCGGAAGTCATTCCAAGACCGTGCTTCGGAATCTGCCAGTAGTGAGTCATGCCTGTGAAAGCGTCGCCTTCGCCGAGTTGGCAAACTTCAGCTTCGTTACCGCCCTGGTCACCAGTGTGCTGGTTGTTGGAGTAAACGATGAAGTGCTTGTCGCCAAGTTGGATTTCGTTAA